>NZ_JBNNUW010000004.1:24158-252121 GCF_050280125.1 Lysinibacillus sp. NPDC093692 | reverse complement strand
AAAATGACTCCGGCAGCATACCGAAGTCATTTAATCGCTGTTTAATGTAGCAAATGGTCTTTTATTAAACTGTCTACTTTATAGGGTTCAGTTCATAGATAACATTCTTGGCTTTTATTTTTTACATTAATTTATTTTCTGAAAGAGTAAACATTAATGTCATAAAAAGATTCTTTTGATTCTTCATATTCTTGAAATGTTCCTTCAAACGTAAAATTCAATTTCTCTACTACTTTTATAGAATTACTATTACCAGGCTCTATTTTTGCTACAATTTTAGTGATGCTTAAAGTAGAGAAAGCGTAATCCATCAAAGCGGAAATACATTCGGGCGCATAGCCCTTTCCCCAATGTGCCTTAGCAAAATCATAGCCTATTTCTGCAGTAGCTCCTTCTACGTCAAATGAATTGAATCCACAAGAGCCGATAATCTCATTGGATTCCTTCTCAATAATTGTTAAGCGAATAGCTTTGTGCTCATCAGCCAATTGATCAAAAAGTTCAATCATCTCCTTCGCTTGCTCTTCGTGAGCAAAATTGGTGATATTCATAAATTTAGTAACTTCTGGGTCTGACCAAATGTTAAATAAACTATGTGCATCAGCCATCTGCATTTTTCGTAAATATAATCTTTTTGTGTTCATGTGTTCTATCAATACTTTTACCTCCAAGTTTTTCGTTAAGTTTGGATGAAAAATATTGCTATCTGCGCATAATTCAGTCCCTTCAAATTTCGTGTATCTATTATACAATAATTGTAGTAATTGTTAAAATATTATACTGTATGAAGAGTTACAAAAGAATAGGGGGAATGATAATGATTAAAGTTACAGCAGAGAATTATTCGATTATCAAAGAAACAATAGAAAGGGCGCCAACATTTGTCTACAGTATTCTAGATCAAGTAATAGAAGGTGCAGTCTATGCCGACAATGAAAACCTTCATTCACTACTGTTTCAAACCAAATCCGGAATATACTACGTTTATGGTGATTCATCCAGCGAGCAAGTTATAAATAAACTCGCGGCTTTACTACAAGAATCGATTGAGGAAAGTAAACGTTTCACATTATTCAGTTATTCAGATGAATGGAGCGCAAAAATTGAGCAACGATTAAATGATTATGTGAATAAATTAGAAAGGTACAATTTTAGCTTCGATATAAATGCTTATAACAATAGAGAGAAACGAGAGTCGCTTGACTATGAATGCATTAAAATCAAGCAACCTCAAATTGACCATAGTTTAGAATTTGAGAATCAATATTATGAGGACTACTGGGATTCTACCGATAATTTTCTAGAAAAAGGCTTTGGTTTTTGCCTTCAGCATGAAAATAAGATCATTAGCGAAGCAGTTTCTATTTTTAGATCTCATCAATTTGCAGAGATTGATATAATAACTGATGCCAATTATAGAGGAAAAGGGTTAGCAAGCTTTATTGCAGAAAAATTTATTAATGATTGCCTTTTAAATGATTTACAGCCTTGTTGGGATTGTGATATTGATAACAATGGATCGTATCATTTAGGCGTTAAGTTAGGCTTTACTAATCCAATGAAATATCCAGTTTTTTACAAAAAACAATAGATAAGCTCACGATGTAAAAATAACATCGTGAGCTTTCTGTATGGCTTAAAAGAACCGATTGCGGATATCGAAGATATTGTAAAACAATCTAGCATCTTTAGCCATTTTATTATTAGCATTCATTTGAGGTCGTAAGCAATTTTGGAACATTTCATCGCAATATCTTGATCTACCATATCGATCATAACATTCGTCGTGTAATTTGCAGCATGAATCTACAGCATTGGTAGGTCTACCTGGTCCTGAACACCCTGGTCCGCAGTATTTATAGCCAGGGTAGCAAAAACCAAATTTGCGTTGTCTGTACATCGTCTATTCTCCTTTTTAAAAGAAATAATTGTTACTATAAAATATGAAATTTTCGCTTTTAGAAAGGGATTAAAAACTAATGTAAGTGAAAAAAGGCATTAACTTATGAGAAAAATCTATAAATGTAAGGTTCCTGTAAGCTTTTAAAAAAACTATTGTAAGGATGGAAAGCTATGATAGTCATACACAGTAAAGTTTGAAAGATAAGGAGTTTTAAAAATGAATCCATCCGTACCTCAAAAAGAAAGAATCGTATCCTTAGACATTATTCGTGGGCTAGCGTTATTTGGCATTTTGTTCATAAATGTAGCGGCCTACCAGGTAATAATGGAGGGAGGACCGATGCCTGACTATAGTGGAGTTAATGGTATTATCGATACGCTCATAGATATTTTTATTGAGAAGAAATTCTTTTCAATTTTTTCATTCCTCTTTGGTGTAGGTTTTTATATTTTTACTTCACGTGCAGAAGCGCGTGGGGATAAACCAAAATGGCGTTTTGCAAGACGTTTATTAGCTTTATTATTAATTGGCATTGTTCATATATTTGTTTTCTGGGGATCAATCTTAGCTATGTATGCAGTAATAGGTTTTTTACTGATACCTTTTTATCATGCAAAGATTTTAACAATTAGTAAATGGTTATTTGCGATTATTACTGTTCATATCCTGTGCATTCTTGGGCAAATATTGATACCAAATCAAGAAGCCTTTTCAATTGTTTTTGGATTATTAGGAAATGATGCAATTACTATTTTCATCATGTTTTTAACTGGTTTTTTAGTAGCGAAAGCTGATTGGATTAGTCATGTAAGTGAATACTCAAAACAAATAAAGTGGCTACAATTTGTGACGTTCCCACTTTTTGTTGGCATTTCAATATGGATTTGGTTTGCATCTCAAAGTGAAGATCAAAGTTTACAATTAATTATTGGATTAGGTGTAATTCCTACAACATATTTTTATTTAGCTTGTCTATTTCTTTTGTTAGAGAATAAGAAAATTGCAAAGCTGCTTAAGCCAATAGGACGAGTTGGACAAATGGCATTTACAAACTATTTAGCTCAAAGCTTTATTGGCCTAGCTATTATGTCTGCAATGGGGCTTGAAGTTGTTTCGCCTTCTGATGTAGTAATCATTGCAAGCATCACTTTTGTCATTCAAATTATCTTTAGTGTCATCTGGTTCAAATTCTTTAAAATGGGACCATTTGAAAAGCTATGGCGCTTTATGACATACGGAAGAAAAGCAGTACCGAATAAATAATTTGTATAAAACTCCCTGATGGTGAATGAATCCAATCCATCAGGGAGTTTTTAGTGCAATAATAATATGTATGAATTTGTAAAAAATGAAACCTAGAGAAGTAAACATCCGTAAAGAAGGTATCGAGATAAAGGAGAAATATAATATGGCAAAACAAATGAAAAAATATATAGCAGTCACAACTGCGTCATTTATGGCTATGCAATTAGCCGCGTGTGGGAATACAGAAAGTCAAACTGTCGAGGAATCCTCTGCTCCTTCAACGGATACAAATAATGTAACGGAAGAAAACAATTCGGCAGCTACAGCTAGTGATGATTTACAAAGTGTTTATGACAGCGACATGGCAAATGCATGTGATGAATGGAAAGAAAGTGATGATGGCTCCTTCGAATGTTTAGATGAAAATTCGCCTCATTATGCACATCATTTCTTTAATGGACTTATGTATGCAACTACCGGTGCATTGATTGGAAGTGCCATTTATAAAAGCCGCAATCTAAAAAATGGTACAGATCGAGAGGATAAAAGTGGTGGTTCAGGTTCAGCAATGCCACGTTCGACTAATAGTAATACTAGCGAAAGTAAAAATACAAATGGAATCACGACGAACGGCTCTCAAAATTCGTCTGGCGCAACATCTAACAGTTCAAATAACTCAACAACAAATAGCTCTCATTCAAATACAAGCGGTTCCAACTCTTATTCGAGTGGCAAACGTTCATTCTCAAATAGTTCAGATTCATCTTCGAATAGTTCTTATTCAAATCACTCATCAGCCAGTACTGGGAAATCAGGTTTCGGCTCAGGTGGTGCCTCTCGAGGTGGCTCTTCATCTTCTTAAAAGGAGAAATCAATATGGACAATTATTTTCAACAACGCCAAGCATTTTATTCTCAATTTCCTGATTTTTTTCCTGACTTTGAGAACTTAGAGTACGCCTTATATGATGTAATGGATTTACCTAAAGAGAAAATCGATGAAATTAACTATGCATCTACTATACTCTGGAAAGTATTTTTGAAGGTGGGTAAACAATTTAAGCATTTATCGGATGAACAACTTTTAGCACTGGGCATTCGTTCTGAAATGCTGCCCTATATCCAATTGGATTATTTACAGCAACAATCGGTACTGGCACGCTTTGATTTTATTTGTACAGAGGACGGACAAATAAAATGTCTTGAATTAAATGGTGAAACGCCATTTCTTGTCCAAGAAACCTTTGAGATAAATGAAACGCTTTGTCATCATTTCGGATTTGATAGCCCAAATGATGTTTCGGCATTACAGAAAACCTTGTCTAGTGCACTCTTTGCAGCTATGAATTATGTAAATGATTTGAAAAAACCTAAAATCATTATCACAGGGAAAACGGCAGCGGAAGATTATGAGGAATACTGCCAGATACAGTTTTTAAAGAAATGTATACCTTTTGATGTAGAATATGTACCTATAGAAGAGCTAATCATTTTCTCTAGTAATACGGCTAATATAGCTCGAGGACTCTATACGCCTAAAATGGAGAAAATTGATATTTTGTATCGCCCTGCACATCCAGTAGAGTTTTTAATAGATGATGTGTCTTCCGACGGTGAGCGTATTGGTCTACATTTATTAGAACTTGTAAAAGATGGACAGCTTGCTATTATCAATGCACCCGCTGCATATGTACTGCAATCGAAAATTTTATTATGGCTGATTTGGGAAAGAAAAAATGATCCTCTTCTTTTTAATGCAGAAGAGCGAGCGGCCATTCAGAAATATATGTTACCAACATATGTTTCGGAAGAGCCCTTTGTTCAGGAAAATATGCCGTTTGTAAAGAAACCTGTCTATTCACGGGAAGGGAATACTGTAGAAATTTATGCAGGAGATGGTACGAAAACGAATGCCTCTGCGCATACCCATTATGATGATAATTTGTTTATTTATCAGCAATATGTAGAAATGCCTTCAATAACGATAAAGCTTAAAGAAGGATTACAAACAAAGAAATGGTTAATCGGCTCATTTATCGCTGATAATCGTGCATGTGGCTTATCTTGTAGAGTAGGCAATCAAATTACAGAATGGGATTCTCACTGGTTAGCCGTTGGATATAGGGAAGAAAGCTAAATCAAAATCGGCGAAGCTCTATAGAAAGTTTCGCCGATAATTATATCTTTATTCATTCCAGCCTTTGCAAACATCAACCCATTCTTGATATGGAGTATAGGTCTCTAATTCAGAAATAGTAAGTTCAATGGCGGAGTTACTGCTACCACATGCAGGGAATACTGTTGTGAAGCGTTTGAGTGATTCATCTAAATAAATAGCAACCCCCTCATTCACGCCAAAAGGACACACACCACCTACATCATGTCCGATCTTTTCGAGTACTTCATCTTTCCCAAGCATTTTTGCCTTTGAACCAAAGACAGCTTTATATTTTGCATTGTCGACTTTGGCATCACCTGCAGCAACAATTAATATCGCTCCATCGTTTACGAGAAACGATAAGGATTTTGCAATGCGTTCTGGCTCACACCCGAGTGCCTGTGCTGCCAGTTCAACAGTAGCCGAGCTTTCGTTTAGCTCCTGTATTTTATGTTCCGCATTCCATTGCGCTAAATGCTTACGTACTTTTTCAATTGCCATATGTAATACCTCCTTACAATAATACGTTTCATTTTAACATAATTTTCTGAACACATCGCTATTTATCTTTCTGATTAACCTTGGCTATGTCTCAGTAGAAAAAAGCTGAATAATTTGCTATACTAATAGCATAATCAAATATGAAAGTTTTCTAGGGTTCCGTAGCAAATGCTAGTCTGGTCCGAGAGAAAACCACAAAATTGATTTTGTGACACGGAAGGATAAAAGCCTGGGAGATACTGTTTACAGCAGTGTTTCTTAGGCTTTTTTTTATTTGGCTACTGTGGGAAAGGAGTTTTGTTCAGGGGTAGACAGCGTGAAGTGATTGGGTATCCTGAAGAAGTGATCAGTTAGGTCAGAAAATCGCTCAACATCCGTGTTTTTAACAATAAAATGGAGGAATTCGCAATGAACAAACAATGGTTAAGTGTCGTAATTGCTGCTTTTTTTGAAGTTGGCTGGGTTATAGGTTTAAAGCATGCAGGAAGTGTAGTTGAATGGGTTGGTACTGCTATTGCAATTTTTATTAGCTTTTATTTATTAATTAAGGCTGGAGAAAGCTTGCCGGTCGGGACTGTTTATGCAGTATTCGTAGGCTTGGGGACAGCGGGTACTGTGTGTGCGGATAGCTTATTGTTCGGAGAGCCATGGAAATTAGCCAAAATGTTATGTATTGTCGTTTTACTTGCAGGGGTCGTCGGTTTAAAGCTTTTGACCGGGGAGCCTACAGAAAAAGAGGTGAATGAATAATGGCGTGGATTGCATTAGTAGCTGCGGGGCTATGTGAGATGATGGGTGTTTATATGATTAGTAAATATAATGATACTAAGAGTACTAAAAATTTGGTGTTATTGATTTTTGCATTTACCTTGAGCTTTGCTGGCCTTGCATATGCCATGAAAACATTACCGATGGGCACAGCATATGCTATTTGGACAGGAATCGGAGCAGCGGGTGGAGCTTTACTCGGAATGCTGTTTTTCAATGAATCAAAGGACTGGAGACGTGTTGTTTGCATTGTCCTTGTTTTAGGGGCAGCGATTTCTTTGAAATTATTGTCTTAATTAATGGATTAAATAGTCACCCTGCATCGGTTTAATCGTTGTGGGGTGACTTTTTTTATCCTCACTTAACGACAAAAATTCGCTAATACTTTAAAAAGAAATAATAAACATTTGAATATTATGCGTTATTTGTTAAAATAAGGATAATGAGATAGATATTAATTATTCGATTCTGTTCATAACGGAGAAAGATTTTTATAGAGTAGCCTTAATGTTCTTCAAATAAGATAAGAAAAATCAATAAAAAAGACAGACAACTTTTGGTGAGTTGTCTGTCCATTTTTAAAAATTATTTTTTTACATCCTTCGTCCATTCAGCAACTTTATCTGGATTAGCTTCAACCCAATCTTTAGCAGCTTGTTTTGGGTCTTTGCCATCCATAACTTCAAGCATAACGCTCTCTAAGTCTTCTGAAGTCCAATGGAAGTTATCTAGCACAGAATATACATCTGGTTTATCTTCTTTTAACCCTTTACGTACGAATGTGTTAATTGTTTCTTGTCCACCAAAAATTCCTTTTGGATCTTCTAAATATTTAAGGTCATATTTAGCGAATTTCCAGTGAGGAGACCAGCCAGTCACGATGATGTCTTCTTTATTTTTAATTGCTTTAGCAAGAGAAGTTGTCATAGCACCAGATGAAGATGTTATTAGATTCCAATCTGCTAAGTTATCGTATTCATCTAAAGCATTTTCTGTAGCAGCTGTAATTCCAGCACCAGGCTCGATACCCGTAATTGTGTGATCTGCTTGATTTTTTAAATCTTCAATCGAATTAACGTTCATATAGCTTGGCACTACTAGACCTATTTTTGCACCAGCAAGGTTCTCGCCTAGCTCATCAAGATCATTCTTATATTTTTTGTACTGTTCTCCATGAGTATTTGGTAACCAAGCAGCAACCATACCATCTGCATCACCTTTTGAAACAGCCTCCCACATAATTGCATTATCGAGTGGTGTTAAAGTTACATTGTAACCTAAATCCTCTAGCACCTGCCCAACTACATTAGTGGAAGAAATTTCTGTATCCCATTCAACGTAGGCTAGATTGACGTCTTTTGAGTTACCATCGCTCTTACTTGAATCATCCCCACTACATGCAGCTAGCAAAAAGCCAAGCCCTAAAGCCATTCCTAATTTAGTTAAAGTTTTCAGTTTCATTGAATCTTCCTTTCGTATATTAATAACGTAAATCTTAGCTATGAAAATGAAAAACTAAGACTTTACTAATAAATTCCTTGTTTTTCTATACGGCTTTCTTCTTATTAAAACTTTGCGTTAAGCGGTCTATAATAATGGCGAAAATAACAAGACCTAGACCTGCAACGAAGCCATTTCCGACCTGTGTACGTTGTAGTGCAGTTAATACTTCACGTCCTAGACCAGGTGCACCAATCATTGAAGCAGTTACAACCATTGAAAGTGATAGCATAACAGTTTGGTTAATCCCTGCCATTATAGTTGATTTGGCAAGAGGTATTTCAACTTTAAATAGTTTTTGTCTTGAGGTACTACCATATGAATCCGCAGCTTCTACCAATTCTTTTGGTACTTGGCGAATTCCTAGGTTCGTCATTCGTACAGTAGGTGGTAAGGCAAAAATAACGGATGCAAATACGCCAGGTACTATTCCAATACCAAAGAAGGCAACGGCAGGAATCAAGTACACGAAACCAGGCATTGTTTGCATGAAATCGAGTATCGGCTTAATCACATTTTCAGCTACTGTTGACTTGGACATTAGAATGCCAAGCGGAATACCTAAAATGATGGAGATGATACTTGAAAAGAGCACGAGCGTAGTTGTTTCCATAAGATGTGTCCATAAGCCTTGATTATAGATAAATAACAAACCAATTAATGAAAACGTTGCGAGCCCGAATTTTTTGCCGGTAACGAAAAAGGCAAAAATGACAACAAGTAAAATAAGAATAATCGGGGGAATGCTAACTAATAGATCAGTGACCTGATTCATGAGTAGTTTTCCATTTTTTTGAATCAAGTTAAAAAACAGTGAAAAATTACTCGTCAACCAGTCCATAACTGATTCTACCCACGTTCCTACGGGTATAGCTGGGATATTGTCTAAAAAATTATTCATCTGCTACTACCTCCTCATCGCTAGTTGAAAGTGCTTCGATGACAACGCCCCGGATGAGAACACCAAGTAAGCGCTCATTTTTTACAACTGCAATAGGAGTAGGAGAATTATGAATCATGCCTAAAATATCTTGTAAAAGCATATCTGGTGGAACAGTCAAGATTTCAGATTGAACAATTGAATGTACCGTTTGTTCTTGTCTTTTAGCTGCAGCCCGAGCGTCGTCAGCAGTAATAAAGCCTTTCAAATGTCGATTTTTGTCAACGGCCATTAGTAAGCTAACCGTTTCTTCGCGCATTCGTTTAAGTGCCACGGTCGGTCCATCTACATCTATATTGACATATACAGGTCGAACCATTGCATTTTCAGCTGTTAATACTTTAGAACGATCGACGTCTTCTACGAAGGTTTTAACATAATCATTTGCGGGATTTGTTAAAATTTCTTCTCCAGTACCAATTTGAATGATTGAGCCATCTTTCATAATAGCGATACGATCACCAATACGTAATGCTTCATTCAAATCGTGTGTGATAAATAAAATTGTCTTTTTCACTGTACTTTGTAAATCGAGTAACTCATCTTGCATTTCTTTACGAATTAATGGATCGAGTGCAGAAAAGGCCTCATCCATTAGTAATATTTCAGGGTCGTTTGCTAGTGCACGTGCTAATCCAACACGCTGTTGCATACCACCTGATAATTGATTTGGATATTGGTCCTTATAAGCAAGTAAGCCTGCATTTTCGAGAGCCTGCTCTGCTTTGGCTTGTCGTTCTTCTTTAGAGATGCCTCTAATTTCAAGGCCATATTCAGTATTTTGAAGAAGTGTACGATGGGGGAATAAACCGAAGTTTTGAAAGACCATACTCATTTTATTTCTTCTTACATTTCGTAAACTCTCTTTACCCATTTTAGAAATATTTTCTCCGTCGATAAGAATATTTCCGCTTGTAGGCTCGATAAGCCGATTTAAAAGTCGGATAAGTGTTGACTTCCCACTCCCTGATAGTCCCATAATAACGAAGATTTCACCTTCATTTACTGTAAAACTTGCATCGTATACACCAACAGTTGCCCCTGTTTCTTTTAAGATATCAGTCTTGCTTTTTTGTTGCTTGACGAGTTCTAATGCTTGGGGAATATGTTTCCCGAAAACTTTAGAAACATGCTCCACTTTTATTTTTTCCAATAGAACCATTCCTTTCGTAGATCAATATCGCCTTGGCGTAAATGGCTTGCTTCACTTACGCACAGATAATATGCCACTGTACGTGACATATTAGGCTTAGTTCTTCTAGTACAGTAGGCGTTTGGACACCTACTGAATGAAGATAAATACTATTTGAGGATAATGATACCCAAATATGAACAAGTAACAACTTAACCCTAACAAAGAGTTGTTACTTTTGTCAAATCGACAAAATAGAAAAAATCCGCTTAAACGCTGTTATACCAGCGCTTAAGCGGATTTTAATTTGGATATAAAAAGCTCTGAACTCGAGCGAAACTTTCATCATTACCTATAAAGTAAACGATATCTCCTTCTTCCAATGACACATATGGACCAGGTGATAGTAATAATTCATTTTTACGACGAATTCCGACAATCGTGCTAGATGTATTTTGCCAAAAATTCAATTCCTGAACTGTTTGGTTGATACAAGGGCTTTCAGCTGTCATCTCTAATTGATATGGGATAAATGGATTGACGGATCGGAAATGTTCAGTTCGACTAATAAGTTGTTTAGTCTTATCCTGTAGATTTATTAATTCTTGGTGTTGCTTCTGAATGCTAGTCATAAGCTCATGCTGTAGTTCATGGACAGATTGAACATCCTGGAATTGTCGGACAAAAGATGCAGCCTTTTCATAGGAGATGATAATAACTCCACTACCTTTAGTTGCCTCCACAATTTCCAAGTCTTGCAAAACGGCAATTGCTCTTCTGGCAGTTTCCGAAGAGACATTGTATTGGCTAGCTAGAGACGATCTTGCGTAAATTTTATCGCCAATTCTATATTTTCTTTCCACGATTTTTGAGGCTAGGTCGACAGCTATTTGTTGGTATTTTGGCTGCTTCACCTGAACATTTTTTTCAAATTGCATTCTTAACTTCCTTTCGTCATTACAGTTGCCACAGCTTATTATAGACTAGCCTGCACAGAAAAAATAGCACCTCCATAAGCTATTAGTATATGATTACAACGTAATGTAGCAGTTTTTGTTTCTAATTAATTATTTTTAATAGAATAGGAGCTGTAGTTTGACAGTTTTTAGTTATTATTATAAACTAAGTTACGTAATGTAAGTGTTGTGAAAATACAAGTGCTCAGTTAGTATATGAAGCTAACTGTTTAACAATAGAAGGTTGGA
Source organism: Lysinibacillus sp. NPDC093692 (assembly GCF_050280125.1). Lineage (NCBI taxonomy): Bacteria > Bacillati > Bacillota > Bacilli > Caryophanales > Bacillaceae > Lysinibacillus > Lysinibacillus sp. NPDC093692. The sequence continues at coordinate 240,770 of NZ_JBNNUW010000004.1, read as the reverse complement.
GAAAATATGACAATTACTACTAAAGTTTTGGACATAGTGAAAGATAAAATGACGATCGTGAAACAATCTGAATCTGAAAGTATTTGCCTAGTTGGTCCAGTGAAATTACCGGTAAAACAGGGTGAATTTTCTGCGACATTTCAGTGGTATAACTGGTTAAAAGTAGGGACGAATCAATCAAAAGAAGAAATCATTGATGGATTAGCATCTGCAAATTTAGCTTTTTTACAGCAGTCATCAGTGCTTATTTATGGAGATTTTGCACATGCAGAGAATGCTTTAATTCGTATGCATAGCATTTGTCATACAGGTGATATTTTTGGAAGCCAGCGTTGTGATTGTGGCTATCAATTACAGGAATCGATGAAAATGATTGTGGAGCATGGCTGTGGTGCTATTTTCTATTTAGCAGATCATGAAGGTCGTGGTATCGGGCTATTCTCGAAATCGCTCGCTTATTTATTACAAGAAGAGGGGTTAGATACTGTTGAAGCAAACCATGCTCTTGGCTTCCCGGACGATACCCGCTCTTATGAAGATGCCATTACTGTGTTAGCTGCACTGCGCTCAAAGCCAGTTACACTGATTACCAATAATCCGAAGAAGCTTGCCGCGTTACAGGCGCATGGTTTAGCAGCAGAAGGACATGTCCCATTATGGGGAGGATTAACGGAAACAAATCGTTTTTATTTAGATACGAAAGTAGAGAAATCTGGACATTTGCGCGAAGAGAAGTGAATGGAGGAACGATGATGACAACAGATGAAAAATATATGCAGCTAGCACTTGATTTAGCTGCTAGTGCAAAAGGAAATACGAATCCCAATCCATTAGTAGGCGCTGTAATCGTCAAGGATGGTGTAATTGTTGGAACAGGTTTACACAGAAAAGCAGGTGAGCCACATGCAGAGGTGCATGCATTCCGTATGGCTGGAGAACATGCTAAAGGTGCTACACTTTATGTAACTCTTGAGCCATGCTCGCATTATGGAAAAACACCTCCTTGTGCAAATTTAGTGAAGGAATCTGCAGTTAGTCGTGTTGTTGTGGCGATGCAAGATCCTAATCCGGCTGTTGCTGGACGTGGTATTCAACTGTTACGAGATGCGGGCATTGAGGTAGAGGTAGGTGTTTTAGAAGCACAAGCTCGCCGTATAAATGAACGTTTTATTCATAATATGCTAACAAAACGACCATTTATTATTTCGAAATATGCGATGACTTTAGACGGAAAAATAGCTGCTCATACGGGACATTCCAAGTGGGTAACTGGTGAGGCAGCGCGTGAGGATGTTCATCGTATTCGTCATGAAGTGGATGGTATTTTAGTTGGGGTTGGGACTGTTTTAGCTGACAATCCATCCTTAACGACAAGATTAAAAGAAGATTATGGGAAAAATCCAGTACGCATTATTATGGATAGCTCACTTCGTACACCGGTGCATGCTAATGTCCTAAATGTAGAAGAAGCGAAAACAATTATTGTATGTAGTGAAAATGCCAATCCAGAAAAAATAACAGCATTTGAGGAAAAAGGCGTAACTGTATTGCCAGTTCGACATGAATCTGAGGGGCTTGTTGTTGATGATATGCTTGAAAAACTATATCAATATGGCATTACGGATATTTTAGTAGAGGGTGGAAGTACGATAAACGCTTCATTTTTACAGCAAGGTGCTATTAACAAATATGTAATCTACATAGCGCCAAAGATTCTCGGTGGTCGTTTATCTTTAACACCGATTGCTGGTCACAACCCAACTTCTATGGATGAAGCGTGGGATGTAGAATTTGCTTCGTTTGAGCAGGTTGGGCAAGATTTACGTATCATTGCTTATCCCAAGATAGGTGAGGAAAAGTGAATTATCAAGCAGATGTTTGTATTGTAGGGGCTGGGCCAGGTGGAGCACTTCTTTCGCACTTACTAGCGAAAAAAGGTCTTTCTGTAATCCTACTGGAAAAAAACGCAGCACTGGGGCAGGCATTTCGCGGTGAGCATTTAAATGAAGAGGGTGAGGCAGTTTTAAAAAGTCATCAACTTTTTGAAGCGGTCGAGGCACTCGGTTTATTACGTATGAGAAAGCTTGAATATTACACAGAAGGTAGAGTATTTAAAACTATTTTTCCTGATGAAGCTGTAGGACATTTAGGTATTCATGTGCCGCAAGCAAATCTATTAAAGGGAATTTTACAAGAAACACAGCATTTTCCGCACTTTTCGTGTTTCCTAAATACGAAGGTGACGAAGCTCATAGTTGATTCTTTTGGCAGATATATAGGCGTCATTGCAACAAAAAATGGGGAAACAATAGAAATAAATAGCCGGTTAATTATCGGTGCTGACGGTCGTTACTCTACGATTCGTAAGCAAGCGCACATTGAAAGTCAAAAGCATAAGCATGGTTTTGATTTATTATGGGCAAAAATTCCTGCACCTCACGGGTGGGAGCCGTCGATTAAAATGGCTTTAATAGGTGATAAGCAGCTATCATTGTTTACGCAGGTAGGTGGGTTTATTCAAATCGGCTGGAATATTGAACAAGGAAGTTTTCCCCAGCTTAGAAAAAATGCATTTACACCATTTATCCAACAGCTTTCAGAGCAATTTCCGGAACTATCCGATACTGTTAAGGAACATATCCGATCTTGGCAAGATTTTGTATTGCTCGACGTATTCAGTAGTCATTGTGATTGCTGGGGGACAAAGGGGCTTGTGCTATTAGGGGATGCTGTTCACACGATGACACCAACTGGGGCATTTGGTCTCAATAGTGCACTCAAGGATGCAGATTGTCTTGCATCACTATTAAATAAAGATGTGCTTGTTCATTTTAACGTACAAGAGTTTCAACAAATGCGCAAGCAAGCTATTGAGGAAGTATTAGCGACACAAATTGAAAAAGAGCAAACATTTGCGACTAACTTCATCAACAAGGCTTCGTGAAGGGAAGAAAAACAAGATGAAATTTGGCTTTGATATAGATGACACACTCATCGATTTACGAGCACATGCCTTTGGGCTCTATAATAAAAACCTTAGTAAAAATGTTGCACTAGAAACATTTCAAGCTTTGCAAAGAGTTGAAATTCACGAACCTTTTGGATTAACAGATGCTGAAGGATCGGCAATGTGGAATAGTTCATTAGAGGAAATTTATTTTACGGATTGTCCTTCTTTTGAGGGAGCACTCGAGATGCTTCAAGCTTTGGCACAGCAAGGACATGACATTTATTATATTACTTCGCGTCCAAAACAGTATTGTGAGCAAACACAAGCTTGGATGAAGGCACAAGGTTTTCCAATCACAGAAGGTCATTTTTTCTGCGGAATGCAGGATACAGAAAAAGTGGCGATCATCAAAGAGCTAGCTTTAGATGTTTATGTGGATGATAAACCAGCTGTATTAGAAACACTGCAAGATGTGCAGACAAAAGTAATTTTAAAAAATCAATCCTATAATCAACATGTTGAACTGCCACGCTTAAATCATTGGCAGGACTTCTTAGAAATAGTAAATAATTAAAGTAATAAACCCGAATAGAGGGCACTTAAAAAGTGAACCTATTCGGGTTTCTTTGTTTCTATCAATACAATTGCTTTTCGATTTCTAATGCAACGCTTTGAATAGCTTCAATTAATAAAGTTTCATCATAGTCACTATAGCGTACTTCTGGTATAACGAGTGACACGGATGCAATGATTTGGTTGGAAGCGTTTAAAATCGGTGCAGATAAAGAACATGCTCCACGTACACGCTCACTATTGCTTCTCGCAAAGCGCTGACTACGAATCTGCTGTAAATCATCCCACAGCTGCTCTTTTGAAAGTATTGTCTGATCAGTGATACGTTCAAGACTAATATTCTCTACATATTCTTCAACATCTGGCATAAATGCGAGTAATATTTTAGATGATGCACCTGCATAAAGGGGAGAGGTGTCACCTACAAACATTTTCGTTGAAAGCGGGTATGTTGAATCATAGTTTAAAATACATCGTCTTTCCAATCCGTCAATAATATTCATGGAAACACTTTCGCCTATTTCTTCGTTTAGCTTTTTTAAAATAGGGTCTGCGACAATAATAAGACTGGATTCTTCTTTTACTAAATTTCCTAAATAAAGAAGTGAATGACCTAATTGATAGCGCTTAGTACGCTCATCTTTGTGAAGAAAGCCTTCGTACACAAAGGTAGAAACGAAGCGTTGTAAACTGGAAATGCTTATCCCTGTTTTTTTACTTAACTCAGTTAGGGAAAGGCTAGGTTCATCTTTTGAAAAAGCTTTTAACACTTTAATAGCTTTGTGCAGTGATGACATTGTATAGTTTTTTTCGAAAATCTCTTGATTCATCCCGTCACCTACGTAATAAAATTCTCTTCGACATATGCCGGAGGATTTACCTATATTAATACATTTTACCTCTATTATAGCGCAATTTTATTTTTGTAGAGAGGACTTTTGGAATTCGTTCGTATGTTCTCCAAGTATCGGTGGTGCTAATTTAGATTGAATAGGTAAATCAGAGAACTTTATCGGGCTTTTGATGAACTTGATCGTACCATACTGTTCGTGCTCTATTTCACCAATCATGTCGCGTGCAATAAATTGGGGTTGTTCTAGTGCTTCAGCGATGGTGTTCACACGTCCACCTGGAATTTTGTATTGTTGTAATTTGGTAATCCATTCATCCCGTGTTTTTGTCATCGTAATGTTAGTAATCATCTGAACTAGCTCCGCTTCATGTTGCTTGCGCATCGTATTTGTTAAAAAACGCGGATCATTAGCCCATTCTTCACGTTGCAACAGAGTGCAAAACTTTTTAAATTGCCCATCTGTACCGACGCAAATCATTAAGGGGCCATCCTCACAGTGAAATACTTGATATGGCGCAACATTATTATGACGATTCCCTAGACGTTCTGAGATAAAGCCTGTATTTAAATAGGCGCTTGCTACATTTGCTAAACTACTCATCTGAACGTCTAATAATGCTAAGTCGATAAATTGCCCTGTATTTGTTTGGTCACGCATTCGTAAAGCGGTTAAAATACTAATGACTACATAATTAGAGGTTAAAATATCTGCAATAGGGACACCAACTTTTGTCGCTTCTCCTTCAGCTGAGCCAGTAACATGCATTAAACCACTCATCGCTTGAATAACTGGATCGAAGCCTGGTTCATGCGCTAGAGGACCTGTTTGACCGAATCCTGTTACCGCGCAATATATGATTCTAGGATTCACTTTTCTTAATTCCTCATAGCTTAGTCCCATTCGTTCCATGTCACCCGTCTTAAAATTTTCGAGTATGACATCAGCGTCTTTTACAAGTTCTTTAAATTTTTCTCTGTCTTCTAGTGTCTTTAAATCTAATGTAATCGATTTTTTATTGCGATTGGCACATAAATAATACGTACTTTGACCATTTACAAATGGCCCCCAATCACGCATACTATCAGAGCCATTTGGATGTTCTATGCGAATTACTTCTGCTCCTAAATCGGCCAACATCATGGAGCCAGCAGGGGCAGCATAGACGCGAGATAAATCCAACACTCGAATATTTTCAAGAGGTTGCATTGTTCGTCCTCCTAACACTTCATTTATAAACTGGCTTACGTTTTTCTACTACTGCGTTTACACCCTCTTTAAAATCATCTAGCTCTGTGACAATCGCCATTTGTGAAGAAATGTAATCAAGGGCAGTACGCAAATCCATCCGTTGACTTTGATAAACAGCACGCTTTATGAATTGTAATGTCGTAGTTGGACGACTTGCTAATTCCTTAGCATAATTCAATGTGTATTCATCAAGCTCTTGGTCTTCTACAACAAATGTCACAACACCTTTGTCTTTCGCTTCATCAGCAGTTAATACACGAGCTGTCCAGAACATGTCTAATGCTTGGTCGATGCCGATTAATTTCGGTAAATAATAAGCGCCACCGTCGCCCGGCACGATCGCAACGTTAATATAGCTTTCTGAGATCTTTGTAGATTTTGCAGCAATCCGAATATCGCACATTAAGGCCATATCAAGTCCTGCACCCATCGCAAACCCATGTACCTGTGCAATAACGGGCTTATCAATTTCTTCAAGGAGAAGGGGGATACGCTGAATCTTTTTCCAAAGCGAATTTTTGCGTGCTAAACCTGTTGAAGAGATATCGTCCTCGCTTTGGAAAAATCCTTCACCGGCTTGCATCGCTTTAATATCCCCACCAGCGCAAAATGATTTTCCATTCCCTTTTACGATAACGACACGAATATCCTCTGAATCACGGACATTTTCAAGAGCTTCAATCCATTTAGAGATCATCTCTTCACTAAAAGCATTGTACGCTTCAGGTCTATTTAATGTAATTGTGGCAACATGGTCTTGCACCTCAAAAAGTAAATCAGTCATTGATAACACTCCTTATCATGTCATTAGTTTTTTAAAATTCATTACAACCTTGTATAATTAACGTCTTTAACCTTCTACTTTAAGAAGCGGTGAGCTTGCGCTGAACGAAGTTAAATATCCCCATAGGCTATCTCCGCTTTTTTCCAATAGTTGTGTTGCGACAAAATGAGTCCAATAAGAGGTGCTGGCTCCTTCATCGCGCCATGACCAAAGTCTTCGTGTAAATTGATGCAAACTATGCTCGTGTGTTGTACCAATTGCAGCGTGTACTTGATGCGCAATTGTTGTCACTGCTTGAATAATTTCTTCAAAACGAATGCAAGCGTAAGCAACCTCACTATTTTGACTGTTCATCTGAAGGGCTTCTGTAACATTATTAAATGCTGCAAGAGCAATCGCCGTTTCACCTGCTAAATTTACAATATGCTGTTGAACGAGCTGGAAGCGATGAATCGGTCGACCGAATTGCTCACGTTCTTTCGTATATTGAATAGTTAAGTCATTTATTTTATCGATCGCACCGGTCATCAGTGCTAATTGGAACGCAGAATTAAGTGTTGTTATAGTGTGTATCTTATCAGTGGGTAACACAGCAGATATTTGTGAAGCAGTAGCATCATGGAATATCACGGTATCCCGCGGCTCGCTTGCTAAATTCGTACCTAGCTTAATTTCAGCTTGGCTTAAATCTATTTCTACAAGATGCGTGCCCTCCGTGCTATGAGCAAGTGTTACTAGGTGTTTTGTATGACGTGCCCAAGGGACTTGAATCGCTTCTCCCGTTAATTTACCATTCTCTAACGTAAAGGCTTGATTAGGGCATAGTATATACGTAGCTAAATCCTCAATTACTTGTAACTGCGTAAACTGCAATAAGTAATTTGCAAATGTTGTTTCTATAAATGGAATAGGTGCAGCGTATTTTCCAGTTAAACGAACAATATTTAATAAATCCTCTATGTCGCCACCAGCACCGCCATTTTCTTCTGAAATAGCAACAGCAGTCATTCCATTTTCTTTAAACAGTTCCCATAGTTCAGGTGCCCAATTACCTTGTTCCACTGTATCGACTAAATCTTTATCAACTTTTTCTTTTAACATACGCTCTACAACATCAACAATCATGTCTCTCATTTCACTCATTGTGCTATAACCCCTTTCGCTACAACGCCATACAGTACTTCTGAAGTTCCTCCACGAATAGTAAAACCTGGTGCATGTAAAATGGATTCAGCCATAAAGCGGTCGATTTTACGATGCGCGTCAAGTGTTGGATAAGTCTGTACGATTAAGCGTGTGATTTCAGGAATACTTTGCTCAAATTTCGTACCGAGAGCCTTCACAAGTGCTGCAGGAATAGATACATCATCACCTTTACAGGATTCTAGAAGTTGAGCTACACCAATTGATAAATTACGTAAACCCCAAAGACGAGCTACTATTTTAGACGCTTGCTGTAACCCTCCTAAATTGTTTTGGCGCTTTAACTCTTGAATAAGCTCATCGATTAATGGGAAGGTACTCAATATGCGCTCTGGGCCACTGCGCTCAAACGCAAGCTCTGCTAATCCTTGAGTCCAGCCATTACCGATCTCTCCAACAACCATATTGTCAGGTACAAAAACATTGTCAAAGAACACTTCGTTGTAATGATGTTCACCAGTTAAAAATTTGATAGGAACAACAGTTATACCTTCTGCATGTAAATCGACAATCAACTGACTGAGCCCGGCATGTTTACTTTTTCCATCAAATGGACTTGTGCGCACTAAAGTAACCATATAATGGCAAAGGTGTGCGTTACTCGTCCATATTTTCTGACCGTTGACAATCCATCCACCATCTACTTTTTCAGCACGTGTGCTGACCGAAGCGAGGTCAGAACCACTATTCGGCTCACTCAAACCTATGCCGAAGAAGCATTCACCTTTTACGATTTTTGGTAAGAAATAGTCACGCTGCTCTTCTGTTCCATAACGTAAAAGAAGGGGCCCTGTTTGGCGATCAGCAAACCAATGTGCAGCAACTGGGGCACCAACGGCTAAAAATTCCTCTGTTAAAATGTATCGATCGATAGTACTTCTCTCGTGGCCGCCATATTTTTTAGGCCAAGTTAAACCAATCCAACCTTTTTGACCGATTAATTTAGAGAATTCAGGATCATCTCCACTGAGCCAAGAATCACATTTAGGCGTGAAGGTTCCTTTTGCTAATTCATCCTGTAAAAACGTTCGAACATCTAAGCGAAATTGCTCTTGCTCTTGTGTAAACTGCACAGTTGGTAAATGAAACAATTTGATTCACTCCTTAAATTTTACCGTAATGTGGTAATTATTATCGTATATGTGTATTTTATGATTACTAACATGTGTAGTCAATTACTTTTTGGAATTATTAGAAAATTTAACGAGTGAAGTGAAGAAGTTTTAACGCTTATCACCAAAACGTGGGATGATTTCCGTTCCGACTGGGCGCTTTGTTGTTGCTGTCGCTTCGCTTTCGCACAGAGCAGAGCTTCCTGGGGGCGTCCGATGAGCCGCTTCACTCGCGATGCTCGCTGCAGGGTCTCGGGCCAACAGATGTTTTTTGCGCGAAAGCGTAGTGCTAACGAAGTGGCAGCAGCACCGATGTTGGTCACGAAGGTGTTATCACAGGATGTGATGCTTTTAGCCTTCGTTCCTCTATCGCTGATCCCCAAGGAGTCGCCCAGTCTCCACTCCAATCCACTTATAAAATGGCATACATTTTAACAAATATCATCCCAGGCTTTTTATGCACGGAAATAAAATTGATTAAAAAATGGAAAATTGCAGAATAAACATGTTACTATGTAGAAAATTCTGTTTTTGGAGGTGTGGGGTATGCAATTGGCTATCGAAACTTCCCAAAAAATAATGCAAGTTTTATCACCACAATTAGTACAGCATTTGGAAATACTGCAATATACAACGAATGAGCTAGAACAGTATATTTATGATAAGGCTAACGAAAACCCACTGTTAGCAGTCACTGATGCTAAGGTGAAAATGCATTATGAGGAAATTATGCAATTAGCAAGCTATTCCGATAAAAGTTATTCCGCGCAACATTATGCGCCTCAACATCATTCATTTAATCCAATTGAGATGAAGTTTGCTGTAAAAGAAAGCTATGAGCAGTTCTTACTGGAACAAGTACCTATGCATAAAAATCTATCTTCTATAGATTTGAAAATTTTAACGTTTTTAATTCAATCCTTAGATGAACGTCTATTTATAGATGTTGATTTAGAAGTTGTCGCTACTATATGTAAAACGGATGTTATGCATGTAGAGGCATTATTGGACTTACTTCAAACTTTCGAGCCAGTAGGAGTAGGGGCACGTAATTATCAGGAGTATTTACTCATTCAAGTAGACAGTGATGCGCTTGCTCCAAAATTGGCCTCTCGATTTATCGAAACGGATTTAGAGCTAGTAGCAGCACAAGCTATTAAACAGTTAAGTAAAAAGTATAAAACGTCTCTACATGAAGTGCAGAAAACGATCCGCTATATAAAAAATTTAAACCCAGTGATGATGGGAGATCAATTCGAAGCGATTCCATATGTTATGCCAGAAATCGAAGTAGAGAGATTAAGAGAGGAATGGCTGATTAAATTAAATCGTGGATATTTACCAGTCGTTACTATCGATAAACAGTATGTTGAAATGCTAAAAAATGATCCGAATTGTAAAACATATTTCAAAGATACAATGAGAGATGCTCTTTTATTATTACAAGGAATTGAGCAACGTGATAAAACATTGTATGAGTTAGCTAGATTGCTAGTGGAATTGCAAGCAGATTTTTTCCGTAAGGGTATGGAGGCATTGAAGCCAATGCAGTTAAAAGATGTAGCGGATAAATTAAGTCTACATGTATCAACAATTAGTAGAGCCGTGCGTGGAAAATATATAAAAACCCCTCAGGGTGTGTATGCTTTACAATCGTTATTTACAAAAGGAGTAATGAATATTTCTGGAAAAATGGATTCGATTATGTATATTAAAAAGCGGCTCAAACAGTTGATTGAGGGAGAGGATAAACAAAAGCCTTTAACTGATCAACAGATTACAAATACTTTGAGTGCTGAAGGTATCCAAATATCCAGACGAACAGTAGCGAAGTACAGGGAAGAGATGAATATTATGAGTTCCTTTAATCGAATGTATGGATAGGATAGATGATGTAAAAGAATAGTCATTGATGTATTTTTGCATCAAAACTTGAAAATCGCATATTAAAAGATTTGTAGATTTTCCTAACTAAGTAAATTTAAAGCTCATCAGCATAGCGTGAGGTTGATTTCCGTTCCGGCTGGGCGCTTTGTTGTTGTTGCTGTCGCACAGAGCAAAGTTCCTGGGGGCGTCCGATGAGCCGCTTCGCTGCGCTGCAGGGTCTCGGGCCAACACGATGTTGGTCACGAAGGCGTTATCACAGGACGTGATGCTTTTAGCCTTCGTTCCTCTATCGCTGATCCCAGAGGAGTCGCCCAGCCTCCACTCCAATCAACATATACATGGCATATGTTTTGACTTCATTCTAGCGGGTGTCCAAACATCCTTATCCCTGAATTTTTGTGATAAGACAATTTTCGGCAACAATAATCGATGTAAATAAAAATATTTTGAAATTTTTGATAATTAGATAGGTTTGGCATCAGAATTGCTCATTAAACTGTAGACATTCAAGTAGAGAAAAGGGGCTAGTAAATGTCTACATAAAACACAAAGGGGTGGTTTAATGGGAACTTTGCAAAAATCACTGAAAACACGACATATTACAATGATTTCCATTGGTGGGGTTATTGGTACAGGGCTTTTCGTTGGGACAGGAAAAAATATTTTAAGTACCGGTCCTGCAGCGGTGGTTTCATATGCAATTGCGTGCTTACTCATAGTGCTGATCATGCAAATGGTTGGGGAAATGGCAGCTGGAGAAATTGTATTAGGAAAGAAATCAGGAGGTTCTGCAGAGTTAGGTTCATTTGCTTCGTATGCAGGTAAGTATATTGGCCCATGGGCAGGGTTTACAGTAGGCTGGCTTTATTGGGCAAGCTGGGTATTTATTGTGGGGTTAGAAGCAGCACTCATAGGGGGAATGCTGCATAATTGGTTTCCGATGATACCAACATGGCTTGGAAGCGTAGGCATAACGTTATTGATGACAATCGTTAATATTTATTCAGTAAAATCATTTGGTGAATTTGAATATTGGCTTTCCTTCGTTAAAGTTACGGCTATCGTTGTATTTTTAATTGTTGGTATAGCCATGATTTTAGGGATTTGGCCAAATTCTGAACCGAAGGGATTGGGCATTTTAACAGAGTTTGGTGGATTTGCTCCAAATGGCATTGTCCCAATTTTTACGGCAATTGTCTTTGTTATATTCTCGATATGTGGTGCTGAGGTTGCAGCCATCGCGGCAGCAGAGTCAGAAAATCCAGCAAAAAATATTGTCCGTGCTATCCGCAACGTTGTCTTTCGATTAGGTTTATTTTTTGTAGGATCAGTAGCTATTATGGTTTTACTTATACCTTGGAATGATACAAAAATGTTGGCAGCGCCGTATGCAAATATTTTAACAATGGCAGGGCTTCCAATTGCTGCTCAACTTATTCAAATAGTCATTTTCATTTCATTAATTTCTGTTTTAAATTCCGCTCTTTATACAAGCTCACGAATGTTACTAGAAATGTCGCGTCAAGGCGATGCACCAAAAATATTCTCACAAATTAAAAATCATCGAGGTGTGCCTGTCCCAGCTGTTATTGGTAGTACGGTGGTTGCATATATTTGTGCGATGTTATACTTCATTTCACCTGAAGTTATTTTCTACTTTTTGGGGAATTGCGTTGGAGGATTAATGATTGCAGTTTATATTTTCATTGCTATTTCACAAATTCGTTTCCGACGTCATTATGACAAAGTTGCAGATGAGGTATTATCGATTAGAATGTGGCTATTTCCATATCTATCGTATGTCACAATTGGTATTTTAACACTCGTTTACTTCTGCCAAGCACTCATCGAATCTTTACGTTCACAATTTTATTTAAGTACATTAGTACTAATTGGCTCAATTGTGTTGTTCATGATCATGCGAAAGCTGTCGACAAGACCTGCGGAGCAAATAGAGGAAAAGCTAGCCTCGGAGTAGAATTCTATAAAATGCAAAAAATTCGCGATATTCCTGCGAGATATCAAGCCGCGAAAGAATTTAAAGGATGCTTTAAGTTCTTTCGCGACGTATAGATGCCCCGTAGAAAGAGCGAATTTTTTTGTTATTTTATTGGATAAGGTGTGGGTTTGTAAATCGGTAAAAATGGTTAACTGATACACCTATTAATTGATAAAGATTTAAAGTTCGAGAGGGAGTGATCTAGATGTCGATAACTCAACTACATAAAGATGAGCATTTTTTTATTGTAAAAAATGATGAGGTAATGATTAAAAGTGATATCCAAATAGAGCTTCTTGAAAAAATAATAAAAAACTATAGTAAAGGGACGGAAAGCTTTGAGGTAGATGGTTATTTTGTTCATGTATTAGAGACTTCGCAAAGTAGCTTATTTTATGTCAAACCATTCATGCAGTATAGCTATATAGATTTTATGAACCCGTTGTCCATTAAAGTATTAAACTCCATATCTGATGGCGTTACAGTATGTGATAGCGATGGCAAAATTTTATTTCAAAATGATATTGATATTGAAATTGTTGGCATTGATTTAATGGGGAGATATGCAAAAGACGTAATCGCTGAAGGATTAATGAGTGATTCCATTTCGATGAAAGTAATTGAATCAAAAGAAAAAGTTACGATTTTGCAGACGTTTATTAATGGAAAATGCTTTTTAGTTTCTGGTAAGCCAATATTTGATGAATACGGTGAATTACAATACGTAGTAGCAATTACACGTGATATGACACAATTAAAACTGTTAGAGAAAGAAGTAAAAAAATTAGAAGTTCAAAATGAAAATTTTAAAAATAAGCTACATGCCCTACATAATAAAGAAACAACAAAAAGTAGTTTAATCGCAGTCTCTTCAGAAATGATGCAGGTTGTAAAGCGGGTTATGAGAGTTGCAGAGGTAGACTCAACTGTATTAATTGGTGGCGAATCGGGCGTTGGTAAAGAAGAGATTACAAAGCTTATTCATGCAAATAGCCGACGTTACGATAAGCAAATCTTAACAATAAACTGTAGTGCAATCCCTGAGAATTTATTAGAGTCTGAGCTTTTTGGCTATGAGGCAGGAGCATTTACGGGTGCAGCAAGAGGTGGTAAGGCAGGATTATTTGAGATTGCGTCTGGCGGTACAGTGTTTTTAGATGAAATTGGAGAGATGCCCTTACTACTACAGGCGAAATTATTACGTGTCCTCCAAGAATCTGAGGTTCAGCGTTTAGGGAGTGGAAAGCCTATTCCAATTGATGTACGCATAATCGCTGCGACAAATCGAAATTTAGCGGAAATGGTAAGGCAAGGTCATTTTCGTGAGGATTTATATTATCGTTTAAATATTATCCCGATTGAAATTCCTCCTTTAAGATTTCGTCGTCAAGATATTATCCCGCTAGTCTACCACTTTTTAGCTGTTGTTGAAGAAAAATATGGTATCCATCGAACAATAGAGTCATCTGCAATGAAAATATTAGAGTGTTATGATTGGCCAGGAAATGTACGACAACTTAAAAATATGGTGGAGCGTATTTGCTTGCTAGCAACGCAGCCAGAAATAACAGCATATATTGTGCAACAAGAGTTAGATAGTAACCCCATTATTATACGTGATGTAGAAAATCCTGTAGAAATACAAAACAACGAGGAACAAGTAGTAAGCCCGAAGTTTAGCGGTACGTTAAAGGAGCAAGTAGTGGCGTTTGAAAAGAAGATTATTAAGGAAGCTCTATCTAAATTTCCGAGTATCCGACAGGCTGCTAAATCACTAGGCTGTGATCAGTCAACGTTAGTACGTAAAATACAAAAATTCCAATTAACGAAACAAATTTCATATAAGGACTAGTGATGTATTTTTGCATCATAACTTCATTTGTGCAAAAAAAGCTGTAATATTGCAATACTCACTAATTCATACAAGGAAAATGATGAAATACATCATTAATATGTTTATAGATTTAGAAGAAAAGGGGCATTTTCAAAAAAGAAAACGTCTCTTTTTCATTTGTTGCAGTTGTTGTGAAGCGTTTTGATTTTTTCACTCATCACCAAAAGATAGGAATGATTTTGTTGAAATGTATGCAAAATATATAAGTTGATTGGAGCGGCTCATCGGACGCCCCCGGGAAGCTTTGCTCTGTGCGAAAGCGAAGCGTCAGCAACAACAACAAAGCGCCCAATCGGAACGGAAATCAACCCCACGTTATTTAATAAGGCAATATTTTTCGTTAAAAGAGATTTTTTCATCAGTTGGCATGAGAATTGCTATTAAAAAAGTGTATGAAATTTAAACGAAAAGAGGTTGGCATTTATGACAATTCAACTAAAAGAAGAGTTAAAAACGTTAGATCAAAAACATTTTCTACATCCAACAACGTCGATCGAGCAACAGCAAACACAAGGTCCAGCAGCCATCTTTATAGAGGGCAATGGTATTTACTTAAAAGATATAGAAGGAAATATATACATTGATGGCATGTCGTCTTTATGGAATGTAAATATCGGGCATGGCCGTAAAGAAATTGCAGAAGTAGCGAAGGAGCAAATCTCTACATTAGCATTTAGTTCCTGCTTCGCATCATTTAGCAATGAACCAGCTATCCGTTTAGCGACGAAAATCGCATCTTTAACTCCGGGAGACTTAAATACTGTATTTTTCACTTCAGGTGGCTCAGAGTCGAACGATACAGCGATTAAATTAGCACGTCATTACTGGTTACTTAAAGGGCAGCCAGAGCGTCAAAAAATTATTTCTCGTACACATTCATACCATGGTGTAGCTATGGGGGCTACAAGTGCGACAGGCTTACAAGCATTCCGTGACTTTACCAATTCACATGCCCCTGATTTCCATTATGTATACAGTGAATCGGTACGTAATTTACGTGAAACGATTGAAACATTAGGCCCTGAGACTGTTGCGGCATTTATTTCTGAGCCTGTACAAGGAGCAGGTGGAGTTAATATTCCACAAAAAGATTATTTTAAAGAAGTGCGAAAAATTTGTGATGAGTACGGTATTTTATTCATTGCGGATGAAGTTATTACAGGGTTTGGTCGTACGGGAAAATTCTTTGGTATGGAACATTACGGGGTAGTGCCGGATATGATGTCTTTCGCTAAAGGAGTATCAAGTGGGTATGTTCAACTTGGTGGTGTGGCGATATCCGAAACCATTCATCAAGATTTATGTGAGCTTTCTAAAGGGACATTAATGCACGGATATACTTACAGTGGTCATGCACTCGCTTGCCAAGTTGGATTGAAAAATATAGAAATCCTTGAGCAAGAAAATCTCGTTGAAAATGCTGCAAACATGGGGGATGCCATGTTAGAAGGATTCCGAGCATTGCAAGAAAAATATAGCTTTATCGGTCGTGTGCGTACACTTGGATTACTTGGAGCCATTGAATTAGTGAAGAGCCGTGAGACGGGTGAATTGTTTGAGACTGCTCTTAGTCCGACTTTTGTTCAAGAAACGATGAAACGAGGATTGATTCTACGTACGGTCACGTATGATCAAGATACAGTTGTTTTTTCTCCACCTCTCATTCTATCAAAAGTAGAGCTAGATGAAATGTTACGTATTTTAGACGAAACATTTGAGCATATACGTAAAACAATTGTTAAAAAAAATATTTAACTTCTTTCAGAAAATATTTTGGTAGCGAAAGCAAAGCGTCAGCTACAAATGCTGAAAGAAGTTAAAAAGCCTCCGGCGGATGTCACGGAATCGGAAAGGAGTTCTAGAGGATGTTAGCCTAAAATCATTGCATCCTTGCGATAACGGCTAACTGACCTGCATCGGTAAAAACGCCACTTCCTGTGGCATTACCGAAATGACCGACATCGTGTCGGCCCTCGTGCAGGCCTAAGCACAAAGCCGATTCCGGACGTAATTATACCGAGGCATAATTGATATAGGTGTAAACGATCATGATTTGAAGGAGGAGTTTTATGACAACGATCGTTAGAGAAATACGAGAGCAATTTAACCCAGCGAAACCATCACAATGTATTGGCCAAGTTGAGCTTTTGACGATAGATGAAACGAAAGAAGTTATCGTTGCAACTCAGGAAGCATTTGAAGGGTGGAAAAATACGTCCTCGGTTATACGTGGAGAAATTTTACGTGTGACAGCAGACTTGCTTGAGAAAAATATTGATAAACTAGCTGAAATAGCTTCCAGTGAAATGGGTAAAACGAAAAATGAAATGCTTGGTGAAGTGAAACGTGGTGCTTCCATTTTACGTTATTTTGCACAAGAAGGAATGCGAGCAAAAGGAGAAGTATTACCTTCTGCCAATGAAGCGAAATTATTGTACACAATGCGAGTACCACTTGGTGTCGTTGCTGCCATAACGCCTTGGAATTTTCCTGTCGCTATTCCACTATGGAAAATTGCACCTGCATTAGTGTATGGCAATACAGTTGTGTGGAAGCCATCTATTGAAAGCGCTTTAACTGGTAAAATGATTGGTGAATTATTCCAACAAGCAGGCCTGCCGGAAAATGTATTAAATGTCGTACAAGGTCGAGGTTCAAAGGTAGGGCAAGTATTATTGGAGTCACCTGAAGTAAAGGCGATTACATTTACAGGTTCGAATGGTGTGGGTCAAAGTATTTTAGATACTGCTGGATCTACGAATAAAAAAATTCAGCTCGAGCTTGGAGGCAAAAATGCAGCGATCATTTTGGCTGATGCCAATATAAATCAAGCTGCAAAATTAACAATTGAAGGTGCGATGAAGCAAACGGGACAGCGTTGTACAGCAACTAGTCGAGTTTACATCGAGGAAACAGTTTATGATAAGGTATTAGAGCAATTAATCGAGGAAGCTAAAAAAATTGAAGTTGGTGTCACGATGGGGCCAGTGTCATCCAAAGGGCAATATGATTCTATTTTATCCGCTATCGAAAAAGCAAAAGATGAGGGTGCGGAGCTTGTATTTGGCGGAAATCCTACAAAAGGTATGTTAGAAGGATACTATATTGATCCAACCATCTTTACGAATGTAACCCACGAGATGTCGATTGCTCATGAAGAGATTTTTGGACCAGTTTTAGCGGTCATCAAAGTAAAAGATTATGAAGAAGCGGTTCGATTATCGAATGATTCTAATTTTGGATTGAGTGCTTCTATTTATACAAATAATATTCCGAAAGCATTTGATTTTATTAACCGTAGTGAAGTTGGACTTGTACAGGTAAACGATGAAACGGGTGGAGCGGAGCCCCAAGCGCCGTTTGGAGGGGTGAAAAACTCAAGTACTGGTGCCCGTGAGCAGGGGCAGGCGGCGAAAGAGTTCTTTACAACGTTTAAAACAATTACGATTGGCACAAAAAGTGAGTAAAAAGTTTATCATGAAAGAAATTTAAAATAGAAGACAAAAAAATAAATGTCACATATGCCTCGGTGTTGTGGCCCAGATTTTTCTTGAATTGTACGCAATAATTTAAAAAAATCAGGGGCATTCGCACGAGGCATTAGCTTTATATAAAAAGATAATTAAACGAAAGAGGGTAGAGCTATGACACAAAGTCGTTTAGCAATTGATGTCGGTGGAACGTTTACAGATGTATTTGTTTTTAATGAAGAGACGGGAGAAGTATTTGTCACAAAAACGTCGTCGACACCTGCAAATCCGGAGCAAGGGATTTTAAATGGAGTAGCAAAAGCAGAATTAAATGGCAAGGATATTAAAATTTTTTCTCATGGCACAACAGTTGGAACGAATGCGTTAATTGAGCGTAAGCTGCCGAAAACAGCTCTTATTACGACGAAGGGCTTTAGAGATGTCATCGAAATCCGTCGAGGGACAAAAGAAGATATTTGGGATACTTATAAAGATACTGCGAAGCCTTATATTCAACGACGGGATCGATTTGAAGTGACAGAACGAATAGATTATGAAGGGAATATTCTTCAGGCTATTGATGAAGGGGAGATTCGTTTATTAGCAAAAAAATTAAAACGTCGGGGAACTGAATCCATTGCAGTATGTTTCATCAATGCCTATGTGAACGGGGAAAATGAGGCGAAAGTCAAAAAAATTTTAAAAGAAGAATTACCGGATATCTATGTTTGTATTTCAAGTGAGGTGCTTCCGGAAATTTTTGAGCATGAGCGTATGAGTACAACGATTATTAATGCCGTTCTTGGGCCAATTATGAGTAATTACATTAGTAAGTTAAGCAATGAAATGCAAAAAAAGGGCTATGGCGATGAAATATTAGTATTACATTCTGGTGGCGGTGTCATGACTTCAAGTACAGTTCCTCGCTATGCTGCTCGATTGGCAAGTTCCGGGATAGCTGCTGGCGCAATTGCAAGTAAGCATATCGCAAAGTTGTGTGGATTTGACAATGCTATTGGCTTAGATATGGGTGGTACAAGTACTGATATTTCACTGATGTATAAGGGGGATATACGAATCACAAAGGATTGGTCTATAGAATATGGCTATCCAATCGGTTTCCCGAGCATTGAAATATTAACAATAGGGGCCGGTGGAGGTAGCCTCGCATGGCAAGATGAAGGTGGTTCTTTACGTAATGGACCACAAAGTGCAGAGGCAGTACCAGGTCCAGCTTGCTATGGCCAAGGAGGTGCGGAGCCCACAAACTCAGATGCAAATTTAGTGTTAGGCCGTCTTGGTGTAGATTTGTTAGATGGAACGATGCAGTTAAATAAAGAGGCAGCAAGAGATGCTGTGACAAAAATCGCAAATGCATTCGATCAATCAGTTGAAGAAGCGGCAAGTGCCATTATAGAAGTTGCAAACGCCAATATGAGTGATGCAGTTCGCTTGATTTCAGTACGGAGAGGCTATGATCCGCGTGATTTCGCACTTGTAGCTTTTGGTGGTGCAGGCCCATTACACGGTGCTTATTTGGCAAAAGATTTAAACATCCCAAAAGTCATTATCCCTACGCATCCAGGTGTAGCTGCAGCAATGGGATGTTTACTAGTAGATGTACGCCATGATATTTCTAAAACGTATGTGAAAAAACTTGATGAAGTAAGTGAAGAGGAACTGACAAATCAATTTAGTGATTTACGAGAAGAGGCAAGTGCTTTATTAGAAGAAGAAGGAATAGCAGAAAACACATCGTCATTAACGAATTATATAGATTTGCGTTATAAGGGACAATGGAGATCTCTAGCTGTTCTTGTATCCGATCAAATCACTTCCTTAGATGCTATTTTAGAAGCTTTCCATACAGAACATGAACGCGAATTTGCATTTTCTGATAAGGAACAAACTGTAGAAATATTTGGCCTACGAGTAACGGCTATAGGAACAGTACCAAAGCCTAATTTCCCACAATATGTTGCTGAAGGCTCACTGGAGGATGCTCTTAAAGAAACACGTCCTGTTTATTTTGAGGGAGAATATATAGAAACAAACGTTTATAACCGCGATAAAATACCTGTACACACACAATTTGCTGGTCCAGCCATTATCGATCAGCTAGATACGACGACCGTTATTCCGCCAGGATTTACTGCGGAAGTAGATGCCTATAAAAATATCATTATAACAGTGAACTTATAGCGATAAGGAGGAATGGGTGATGAGTACAACGAAATTGGAGACAAATCATAAGGTCCAAAATCTAGACCCAGTAACATTTGAAGTGTTAAAAAACGGCTTTGTCAATTTAGTGGATCAAATGGCTGAACAAATGCTGCGTACATGCTACTCGTTTGTTATTTATAATCGAGACTTCAGCTGTGCTTTATGCGATGCACAAGGGAATACCGTTATGCAAGGAACGCAAGATATTTCCGTTCACGTAGGGACATTGCATTTAACGGCAAAAGCTGTCTTAGAGGATTTCGCGGATGATATCCATCCAGGTGATGTATTTTTAGTAAATGATCCTTATCGTGGAGGAACACATTTCAGTGATGTACGTGTGATTTTACCAGTGTTCCATGATGATAAACTAATTGCACTCATGCAAACAAATGGACATTGGGCAGATGTCGGCGGTTCTAATCCAGGTTCCTTTGATATTACAGCTAAGGAACATTACGGGGAAGGTCTACGTATTCCCCCTGTCCGCATTTATAGTAAAGGTCAATATTTAACCGATGTAGTGAAGATTATTGTTATGAATATGCGTATTCCTGAAGAACGTATTGGAGATTTGCGGTCTCAAGTGGAAGCGGCGAAAGTTGGGGAAAAACAACTCAAGGAAATGATTGAAAAGTACGGGATTCAGACAGTGCTAGTAGCTTTTGAAGAAGTTCAAAATTATGTAGAACGATTAATGAGAGCGAAAATTAAAGCTTTACCAAAAGGTCAGTGGGAAACGGTGGACTATATCGATATGGATCCGCAAGTAGGAGATGGTCTCATCCCAATTCGTGTGAAAATGACCATTACGGAGGATGAAATAGCATATGATTTAAGTGATTCACATCCTTATATTAGCTGTTTTTTAAATGCAGGATTTGGCTCAGCCCTTTCTGGTACTTATGCAGGAACGAAAACATTTTTCCCAGAGATTCCGCTGAACTCAGGATTTTATCGTGTTGTGAAAATATTCCTCCCTGAAAACTCTGTCGTCAATGCACCTAGTCCAGTAGCTGTTTCTGGCTATTGTTCAGGAGCGTTTGAAAAAATTATGAATGCTTGCTTTGAATTATGGTCAAATATTATGCCTGAACGCGCTATCGCATGTTCATTTAATTTAGAATATTTATTAATAGGTGGGTATGATCAACGAAGAGACGGTAGTGAATATTTTATGTGGTATGACTGGATGGCTGGTGGCCATGGTGGACGTATAGACCGTGATGGTGCGAATACTACCTCACCGGTGTTCGGGGTAGGCTTGAGTGTTCAACCATGCGAAGGGCAAGAGCGTTTGTCACCGGTTGTTACAACGAAGCATGAAATCATTATAGATTCTGCTGGTCCAGGTAAATTCCGTGGCGGTTGTGGTGTAGAAAAGGGAGGCGTTTTAACGAATGTAAACCAAACAGTGATGTCCTATTGCTGTGATCGGTCTCGTTCCATTACATGGGGCATTATGGGCGGCTTACCTTCTATTGCACAGGGGGCTATTTTAAATCCAAACAAAAAGGAAGAAGAATTTTTAGGCACAATCTTCTCCAATGTTGAGTTGAAGAAAGGAGATTCCTTTACACGTCCATCAGCAGGAGGTGGTGGTTTAGGTGACCCATTAGCACGTGATGTAAACGCTGTTTTAGAGGATGTAATTGATGAATATGTTTCGATTGAGCGTGCGAAGCTTGATTATGGCGTAGTCATCCATGAAATTGACCGTGATATGGATGCCTTCGAAATTGATATGGCAGCAACAGTAAAGGAACGCGATTATATCCGCAAAAACCGCCATCGATGGCTGGAAACAGATCCAATTGATGTTGAGCAGATGTATAACAAAGGTGAAATTAATCAAATGGATGTTGTTCGAAAATATGGTGTTATTATGGATTACCAAACAAATAAAGCATTGCCGATCTCAACAGAGCAATACCGAGAAGCGATGAAAAAACGTTCTTTGGCCTACTGGTGACAGACATAACGTTCTTGCAATCAAGTGTTAATTAAAATAAGAGAGTAGTATACACTACTCTCTAGAAAATAAGGGTATAAAATTTTTGATGGCTTCTATCATGGTATCGTAACGTATGACCACAAAAAAACCACAATTTGACCACAATCTTTTTCTCGGTTCCCCATTATTTTTTACGGTTTTTAATTAGAAAAATCCCCCTTATATGCGGTTTTTTATAACAAACCAATGTCCCTAATTTTTTCAACAGCTTCTATTCTTGAATGTACTTGTAGTTTTTTGAAAATCTTTGTTAAACGATATTCGACTGTGCGTAAACTGACAAATAAATTTTCTGCTATTTTTTTATTTGTTTTTCCAGCGGCCACTAATTTAAGCAAGGCTAGTTCATTTTTTTGGAGGTCATATTGGAATAACTGATTCATTAAGTCCATTCTGTTCTTTTGGCGATCGACTACTTTTAATCGTTGTAATAATTGTACTGGCATCATGGCATTCCCATCTAGAGCGGAGTGTATTGCCGCAATAAGATTTTCTGTAGATGCTGTTTTACTAACAAAACTATAAACACCGGATTCTACTAATATATCGAAGAAAGGTTCAATGTCGTATCCTGTGTAAATAATTTTAATTACATCATAATTTAGTTTTTTTACACTTTTTAATAATGCTAGATCCTTTAAAAAGGGCATGTTTATATCAAATAAAAATATATCAAATGTTTGTTGTGAGAGAGCATTCAAAGATTCCTCATCAGTTCTTACAACCGTGACATGGAAATTTCCTTCTTGTTCTAACAATAATTTTATACCTTCACCAACAGCTTTATGGTTATCTACTACTAAAATATTTACCAACTTCTTACCTCCTTGATGAAAATAGGCTATTATTTTGAAACTGTTAATTATAATGCATTATACCTAATTTTATGCTGAAAAGGGATACAATTCATAAATAGATTTAACTTATTTCAACGGGTATCTAAACACCCATTGAAATAGAGGAACTAGTCTAAGAAAGCCACGTCCTGTGGCAATTTATCTGCGTGAAAGCGACAACAACAGCAGCAGATCATGAATCTTTTTATAGAAAAAAACATGGCTATCGAATAAGTGGTTAAATTAAAACACTATTAGTATAAAATTACACTAATAGTGTTTTTTTTGTTGTGTCGGCAAATTTTGAAGGACATCGATAAAATAGCATTACTTGATTGAGTAATGCTTCGGGAGGGAATAAAATGACATTGTTACGTTCTTGGCATGTCAAAATTATGATGGCATGTATTGTTGCATTAATTGTTGCGGTAATTGGTACCAAGTTATTTCTTACTTATCCACTGTCAACAAGGGGGATCTATCTATTTGGTATATATTCAATGTCAACAATTGGTATACTTGCTCTTATTGTGCTACCAATCACGCTGATTTTAGCTGGAAGACGCTTTACTCCAGCGCCATTGAATAATTTCACTACGTGGGTTGTTATCATGATGATTGGTATTTGCATCTTACATTGGATAGATCAAGATGATAATGGATTTTTGATGACGCTTGTCACGCTTGATTTTGTATTTATGCGGCTGCTCCATCACGACACTGTACGAGAGTATATGATTGCTAATGATTTTACGTTTTTTAGCTATATCGTGCGCATTATGCTTGGGGTATTATATGGTGTTTTGTTGGATGCATTCAGCTATTTCTTCAAAAAGATAATGAAACGATAAGTTTTCTTAAACAGCAGAAGACTGCCTTTAAGGCAGTCTTCTCGCAGTAATACGCACACTGTAGTAAGAGCATTGAGTGGGGGATTTCATAGAAGCGAAGTGTTAGTCTGTCTTAAATCGACTAAGGCTAAAGGGTGATAAATCCTGTATGCTTTTTCCGTTTAGCGTTAAATCTGCTAGTACTTCACCCACTGCACTACTAAATTTAAAACCATGTCCTGAGAAGCCCGCTGCAATGATAATATTTCGATTCTCAGGTAAAAAATCAATAATGAAATCCTCATCTGGTGTCATCGAATATTTACATGTTTTGCCGAATTTCAACGCACCGTGCTGAGGCATAAAACAATTGATAAAATTTTGTAAATCTATTGCATCCTGTTCGTCGAATGGACGTAGCGGATCATTTGGATTGACTGCCTCACCGCCATCATGTCTGCCAAGCTTTAGGCCTGCTCCATCGATACTTGGAAAACCATAGTACATAGAATCAGTAAATTCAAAACAATAGGCTGGGAAAATTTCTTCATGATAAAGCTGCTCATCAGCCTCAAACCATGCAAATGTTTTTCGCGTCGGTGTTACAGGGATGGTGATGTCCATTGTTTGTAGTAACTCAGTTGCCCAAGCACCAGCAGTTACAATTAAATGTTTAGCTTCGTAAATATTATTCAACGTTTGGACACGGACAATTTCTCCAGCTTTGATGTTCTTCACTTTTTCATTTGTATGTAAGGTTGCTCCTGCCTCAATAGCTAATTTTTTATAAGCGCTAATGCAGGCTTCTACACGGAGGACACCGGCAGTAGGCTCAAAGCAAGCAACAAAGTTTTCTGGTAATGATAATCCAGGCCATTTTTCCATTGCCTCAGCCGCAGAATACTGCTCTAATGTTAAATCATAGAGCCTAGCACTTGTTTTCACATTTTGAATAAATGGATGGGTCTCTTCACCGACATTCATTACCCCTGTTTGTAAAAATAAAGTTTCACCCGTTAACGTTTCAAGCTCTTTCCATAATTCACCTGCTCTTTTGACAAAAGGGACATAGCTAGCGCCTTCACCATACGCAAAGCGAATAATTCTCGTTTCCCCATGATGACTACCTACCTCATGTGGAGGATTAAAGGCATCAAGCATCAAGACATTTTTTCCTGCTTTCGCTAAATGATAACCAGCTGCCATCCCCATCGATCCAGCACCAATAATAATTGCGTCGTAAATCATATTAATCCCTACTTTTTTGCTCAAGTATAACAAAATAAAAGGAGGTAGGACAGAAATTTCAGAAAATATTTTAAATTTCTTTAAGCCTACCACCGATTCCGGACGCAATTATGCCGAGGCATAATTGATAGTAGAAAATGCACAATCTCACTAGGAGGTTGTGCATTTGAATAAAAGTCTTAAAAGCTATTTCGAGCTTGGTAATATTTTATTTAACAATATGGCTACTATAGCAGCTGTTGCTATTGGAGAGCCGAATAAATATTGAACGGTTGTTGGTAATGAATATAAGAAATCTTTCGGAAGTAATGTAAGGGCTAATGTTAAAATCACTGGTACTGCGATTACATACATTTCCTTTTCACCAATGTTTTCATTTTTCATTATTTGTAAACCACTGATGGCAATAATGCCACAAACGATCACGAATACACCACCGATAACTGCTGAAGGAATTGCAGAAATAAGAGCAGCTAGTTTACCAGAGAAGCCGAATAAAATAAACCAAAAACCTGCAGCAATAAAAACACGGCGACTTGCGATACCTGTAATCGATATCACACCTGCATTTGTTGAATAGCCAGTAACAGGAGTTGAGCCTAGTAATGATGCAATGAAACAACCAATTCCTTCGCCGATAACTCCACGATTAATTTGTTTATCAGTTAATGGCTGATCAATAACGTTACTCACTGCAAACCATGTACCTGTAGTTTCTGCCATTAACACGATATAAATAATCACCATCGTAATGATAGCTGAAAAATTAAACGTAAAGCCGAAATCTGTAAATGGAATTTGAGGCATACTAAACCATTTTGCTTGTGACACTGCTGATAAATCTAAAACACCCATAATATTTGCGGCAATACAACCTGCGATTAAAGCGATAATTACTGAAGCGATACGAAATACGCGACCTTTTTTATTAAAGACAGAGCCTAGCATAACACAAAGGATTAGAACGCTAGCAGAAATAAGAGCTAAATAGATGTTTTGGTTAATAGATGCGCCTGCCGCATTAAAAATGTTATTACTTAAACCTACAGGCATTAATGAAAG
The DNA here is from genome assembly GCF_050280125.1 of Lysinibacillus sp. NPDC093692. Classification (NCBI taxonomy): domain Bacteria; kingdom Bacillati; phylum Bacillota; class Bacilli; order Caryophanales; family Bacillaceae; genus Lysinibacillus; species Lysinibacillus sp. NPDC093692. The sequence goes on along the minus strand of NZ_JBNNUW010000004.1, from coordinate 214,580 downwards.
ACCTACTACAAAAATAATTGTCCCACCGACAATTGGTGGAATGAATGTTTTCACGATTTTATTGAATATACCTGTAACACCTAAAATAATTACTAAGATGGCGCCGACTAAACTTGCTCCTAGCACAGTACTCCAACCGAGATCTCCACTACCACTCGCTGCATAAATACCTACAATTGCACCGATTGGAACATATGAAGGACCTTGTGCTATCGGTAACTTCATGCAAAAGTGAGTTTGAATAATTGTTGCAATTCCTGCAGCAATGAAAGTCGATTGAATTAATGCGCTTGATTGTCCTGATTGTAAACCGATTAACATGGCAATTAAGAATGGCACTACGTAGACGTCCATCGCCATGACGTGCTGTAAACCGAGTAGAGCTGATTGACCAAATGATACCTTCTCATCTGGTAAAACTGTTAACTGCTGATTTTTTATTTTGTCGATTGCTAATTTGTTATGTTGCGTTTCCACTTAGATGTACACCTCAAAGTTGTAAATTTAGAATTTTATTTATGCTCTAGCGTGAACCTTATTTCCTTGTACCCAAACATCACGGATGTTTTCAGGGCGCACAAGATACATAATTTTTTGGAAAATATCCTGTAAATCTTCCTTATCATCAAAAATAGGAAGTTTTGCAGAAGGTAACCTAGTATCGATAATTTGTACATCCCACGTGTAGCTTTCTTGTAATCGACCAATTGGCAGGCTTAAGCTTTCTCCGCCACCTGCTGTTGCTAAATAAAATGCTTCATTAATCGTAATACGTGAATTTGGGACACCACGTTTTTCAGCAGAAAGAGTTGTATCGACGCCATCTTCTAGCATTCTAGATGACATGACTGCTTGTCTAGCATTATCGTATAGGCTAGGGGAGAAACCGCCAGAAATATCTGACCCTAATCCGATATCAACGCCTTTTGCACGGAAGCGGGCAATTGGAATGACACTATTTGCAAAATAAGCATTGGAAATTGGACAATGCCCAATCGCTGTGCCTGTTTCAGCAAATAGTTGTACATCATCATCATTTAAAAAATTACTATGCGCCATGACAGATTTATCGCCTAATAGACCAAAATCATTTAAGGCAAAGGCGTCATTTTTCTTAAATCGTTCCTTTACATAGCCATGCTCCCAATCGCTTTCACTACAATGTGACTGGATATGTGTATCGTATTTAGCAGCTAATTCTCCCAAGCCTTTTAGTGCATCGTCTGTACAGCTTGGAATAAAGCGTGGTGTGACAACTGGATAAACACCTTGTTTCGTTGATTTGGCTAATTCCTTCACAGCTACAATAAATTCTTCTGTATCTTTGAGTGCAGTTTGAGTATTTGCATCTCGGTAATAGTCTGGATTTTGTTCTGGATCATCCATTACAACTTTGCCGACTAGACCTCGTTGACCTTTATCAGCACAAATTTTCGCTAATAGTAGGCTTGCTTCTTTATGGACAGTTGCAAAATAGAGTGATGTAGTAGTTCCGTTTGCAAGTAGAGTACTTACTAAATCGTCATAGACCTCTTGTGCAAACTCTAAATCGGAGAATTTAGATTCAATAGGGAAGGTGTATGTGTTCAGCCAATCATAAAGTGGAATATCTAATGCAGTTCCAGCCTGTGCCCATTGTGGTGCATGTATATGCAAATCGACAAAGCCAGGTAAGAAATATTGTCCATCGGCTAATTGATGGAAATTTTCTTGATGTTGATATGTAGTTAGTAGATTATGATAGTCTGCATGCTCAGGAGATACTGTTTTCGCAATCATCCCGTCAGCATTAATGAAGAATAAATAATCCTTTAAAATTTGTACTTCAGTAGGAGACTTACTAGAAAAAGCTGTCCCTTTAAAAATTAACGTATATTCACTCATAAAATCCACCTTAATGTTCGTTTATTGTTGAATTCAAGGATTATTATAGGTCGTTAAATCTATTTTGTCTATAAAAAAGCGAATATTGATAGATTTATTTAAGGTTTTTAAACGGAGCTCACTATTTTTTTACAGCTTTTATAAGCATGGAGATGGATTATCGGCAAAATTGGGATTGAATTTTTTTACAAATGAAAAACTACACAAAAACTTGTTATTGTACAAATTTTGTGTAGTTCAAACTTCTAAAAAATAATTGTTATGAAATTGAATCATTGATGATGTTAATAAAAGTATTAAAGGTCGAAGAGGTATTTTGTTCATTTTTTCTTGTGCAAAGATAAATAGGACGCTGAATATCGATGTCTTTTATAAAAACTCGTGCTACTTCCTGTCGTTGAATAAAGTTAGAAGCCGCTATGGACGGAGCTAACATCGTACCATATCCAGCTGCAATGGCGTGAATGGATTCGTTGATGCCGTCTAGTTGTAGCCCTACTCGTGGTGGTGGGATTTTATGAACTTTACATAAAGCGTTTAAATATTCTTTCGTAGAGCTACCATCTTCTCGTGAAACAAATGGCTGCAGCATTAATTCCGCTAATGTCACTTTCTGATCTGCCAGCGGATGACCATAGGGGACGATAAACCAATAATCGAGATTCATGAGAAATTGATAATTAATATCTGGATGATGGCCATCCTCTTTTACGATAAAAGCCATATCAACCTTATAGTGAAGCAATTCTTCAATAACCTGCTGGGAGTTAGCCGTTTTTATATGGATATGAGTAGTCGGATAGGCTTGTTTATATTTTGCAAGCCATTTCGGTAGTAAAAAATGGGATGGAACATGGGTAGAAGCAATTTGTAATTCTTCATTACCTGTGTTTTTTAATTGCCCCAACTTATTTTCGATATCCATTTCTAAATCAAATAACCGTCGTGCCTGTTTAAATAAATATTCTCCGTTTGGTGTTAAGGTAATTCCTCGACCTTTAGATTCTAAAAGGGTTAGGCCAAGTTCTTTTTCTAAATTTCTCATTTGAATGGTAACGGCAGGTTGACTAATCATTAGAGCTTGCGCGGCCTTCGAAACACTATTGAGCTCGGCAACTTTTGTGAATAATCTAAGAGCATGTAAATTCATTATGTATCCCACCTTATATAAGAATTTTTTATCCTTTTATATAAATTATATATTAGATTTATTAATTTTCACTCTGTATCCTTTTAATTACAAGAAGTTTTTAGGGGGTGGGGACAATATGAATCGACAGCACATCGGGATTTTATTTGGTGGGGTGCTATTACTTGTAGTGGCTATGGGGATTAGCCGGTTTGCATTCACACCAATTTTGCCTTTTATGCGTCATGATGTCGGGTTTTCGTTTGAAATTGCAGGATTTTTAGCATCGAGTAATTATATTGGCTATTTCATTGGTGCATTGTGGGCAGGGTTTATTAATCGCCAAAAGAAGGGTTTTTTATTGTTAAGTGTTGTCTTGAATGTCCTTTCTGTTGTTCTTATGGGAATCATTGGAATATATAGTGTTTGGCTTGTGCTTCGCCTAATTGCGGGCATTACAGGGGGGCTGATTTTTGTATTAACATGTAGTATTATTATGGATTATTTAGCAAAGCATTCACTTACAAAATGGTCAGGCTATTTATTTGGCGGTATTGGATTAGGAATTGCTATTTCAGGTTTATTAGTCCCTGCTATTGAAGCGCGTTTTGCTTGGCAAGGTACATGGATTGGCTTAGGGATTTTATCTGCTATTTTTTTAGTGGTGACATATATACTTTGGAGAGGCTTGCATGTACAAGATAGTGTGAAAACTGCTAAATCCTCTGATGCAAAAATGACAACAGGCTTTATGCCATGGTTAATTGTCGCATATGGTTTTGAGGGATTAGGTTATATTATTACAGGTACTTTTTTAGTCGATATCATTCACAATATTCCTTCACTACAAGCATACTCTTCGTATAGCTGGGTCATTGTTGGGGTAGCGGCTATCCCATCAGCACCTGTTTGGACTGTATTATTAGAAAAATTTTCTGCCATCAAAATTTTGTTTGTTGCCTATGTATTGCAAGTAGCGGGCATCTTGTTGCCAGTATTTTCACAAACAGTATGGAGCGTATTATTATCGTCATTTTTATTTGGCTTAACATTTGTAGGCATTGTGACGTTAACGACTTCTTACGCACGTCAGCTATTCCCAACGCAAAGCGGTCCAGTCGTATCATTATTAACAACGTTCTATGCTTTTGGTCAAATTATCGGACCAATCATCGCGGGCCAGCTTGTGGCGGTTTATAGTAGTTATAAAGCAGCGCTTGTCTTTGCAGGAGTCATTGTATTTTTTGCATTAACTATCATGTTATGTGGAAGATGGATCACAGTTAAACGACAGGTCTCTTTAGACAATGCATTACCTATCAAAACTCAATCTAACCCTTAAATAAGAAAAGCCAGAAATTCCGTTGGGAATTTCTGGCTTTTATTTTTACTTAAAGATGGCGTGCCTCAATCTAAATGATATAAAAAAATAAAATAAAAGTCTATAACTTTTTGGGTATATATGAAAAAATAGTAATGTGCACAAGGGACGTAACGTTACGATTCTATACAGAGATGAGGGAATTATATGGCAAGAACAGTACCGACAGAAGAAGCGATTAAACGCTGGAATCAACATGCAGAAAGGTTTACAGTAAACTACGATGAACATGGTGGCATACACCGTGAAGTATTATTAAATCCAGCCATTTTTTCATTATTAGAAGAGGTGGAAGGAAAAAGGCTTCTAGATGCAGGGTGCGGAGAAGGCTATTTAAGTAGAATACTTGCTCAAAAAGGGGCTATTGTCACAGCAGTTGATTATTCAGAAAAGATGCTAGAAATTGCTAGAGAAAGAACGTATGAGGAAGTTCCGATACAATATAAACATGGAAATTGCGAAAAACTAGATTTTTTAGTAGACGAACAGTTTGATTGTATTGTTTCCAATATGGTCCTTCAAGATTTAGAGGATTATAAGGCGGCTTTGAGTGAAATGTATCGCCTTTTAAAACCTAATAGTACTTTCATCTTTTCTATTCTTCACCCGTGCTTTGTTACGCCGAATAGTGGATGGATAAGAAATGAACGGCTTGATCAACAGTATTGGAAGGTTCAGCGTTATTTTTATGAAGGAGTATACGATCAAAAGCTTCCGCTAGATTCCGATGAAAAAATTGTATTTTATCACCGTACATTAACGAGCTATATGAAAGCAATTATTCAAGCAGGCTTTTCTATAGAGGACGTTATCGAACCGATGCCTTCAAAAGAGATGCTAATAAAGTATCCACAATTCGAGGAAGATTTGCATTGTGCAGATTTTATCGTATTTAAATTAAGAAAATAAAGGAGGGGAGCATGTGCGTATATTTCATGTGAGTGAGGAAAGCGATATTACAATATTCCATCCCCGATTACCTGATCGACTAGATTTAGATCCAGAGAAAGGGCTAGTATGGGCAATTAACGATACATGTTTGCCTAATTTTTTAACCCCTAGAAATTGTCCACGAGTTTGCTATCATAGTGGTGCCGATACAACCGAACAGGATAAAAGAGCCTATATAGCATCAGCATCATGTTCACATGTTGTCGTAATTGAAAGCAAGTGGTTTGAGACGATGAAAAATACGAAACTTTACTTATATGAGTTTGATAGTAATGGATTTACGCTGCAAGATCAAAATGCTGGTTATTATACGAGTGAGACAACACAATATCCTATAGCTAAATTTGAACTAGAAAATTTATTTGAGGAAATGTTTAAACGTAATGTTGAATTACGGATAGTCGATAACCTGTGGAACATCTATGATGAAATTCAAAAAACAACCTTGAATTGGTCGATGTGCAGAATGCGATTTGCACTACCAAGAAAATAATTAACCAAGCCTCGTATACGCTACTATCGCGTGTACGAGGTCTTGTTTAACTTAGACAGTAATAGTTTGTACGAATGGGGTACTCGTAATGTCAATTAATTTACTATCTTTATATGTAAATATATATTCATAGTTGGCTGTTTCATCTAGCATTTTTGGTAAGTAATGTTTTAAATCGGCTATTCCTACATTTTCGGGATGAAAAATCCACGATAAATCTTTCCAATCTAAAATGCCCTCCGCGACTTTAATCGGTGTCACATATGGATAAGATTCTGGCAATTCAGCAATAAAAGCATACATACAGCCAAAGTCGGTTGTTCCATCCGTCCATGATATTTTCCCTTTGAATGTAATATCGTTCAGTACGATGCCCGTTTCTTCTTTAATTTCTCGTAATGCACCAGCAAGTGGCGTTTCATTTTTCTCAATCTTTCCGCCAACCCCATTCCAAGCTCCCATCCAATGAGGGAAATCCCTATTTAGCAATAATATTTGGTCACCCTTTTTAAGAAAACAAATTGTAAACTCAACCAAGTCTTTTTCCTCCTTTTTAAATGATAGAATGAATTCATAAAAGAAATTTAGATAATGAAATAGGCACAACCCAGTAAAATGGTTGTCCTACTAATAATAAACAACAGTTTCAAAATATCAATATTACTCTTTAAAAAAAGAATAAAGTAGGGGAAGTAAGGTTTAGCATTGTAATAGATGTTGACAGACTATTTTAAAGAGCTAAAGTTTTCCTTATACGATATTACTTAAATGAGGTGTGCATATGATTTTAATAAGTGCTTGCTTAGCGGGATTAAAGGTACGATATAACGGAACAGATAGTTTAGATGAAAGAATTCAAAAGCTTGTGTTAGAAAATAAAGCGTTAACCGTATGCCCTGAACTTATGGGAGGTTTTTCGACGCCTCGTGAGCCCGCTGAAATTGTTGGTGGAGATGGTGAAGACGTTCTAGATGGAAAAGCGAGAGTTGTTGAAATATCTGGTCGGGATGTTACGGAGCTTTATTTAAAGGGCGCATATGCAACATTACATAAAGCACTCGAAATAGGTGCAACTAAGGTTGTATTAAAAGAGTATAGTCCATCATGTGGCAGTGCAATGATTTACAATGGTGATTTCAATGGTACAAAATTAGGTGGCGTAGGCGTAACTACTGCATTACTAAGAAGAAATAATATTATTGTTTGTTCTGAAGAAGATTTTTTGGAGTTGTTTTTGCAAACTTAATAGGTAAGAGCGTTGCCTTTAAATGATTGCACTAAATTGAATTGGCGATTTGCACGACCAAGCAAATAATTAACAAGACCTCGTACACGGTACTACCGCGTGTACGAGGTCTTGTTATACTTACTTTTTGTATGGAAACTCTTTCGGAATCGGTCCAAACGCAATCCAATGATATTTAAAATATCTTCCTATTAAAAATACAATAGCCCAAGTGACGAATAGGGCAACAAGAAACCCACCAACACTCCATATATGAAATAAAATACTGTTTCCACTTATAGGAATTTGTCTATAAAGGAAAAGGAAATATGGATGTAATAGATAGATACCAAATGATAGTGTGCCTAAGCTAATTAAGCAATTGACAATCGCTTTATTCCATTTGTTATAAATCCAGAAGGAAAACTGTAATAAGACAACGCTTGCTGTTATAGATTGTAGCTGAAAAACAATTTCAAATACAATACTGTTAGTTAAATAGGTTTTAGCTGAGAATGCAAAATAATATAAATATACATTATAAAAGGTAGAAAATAGCCATATAATCCAGATAAATAGGATAGCAATATGGAAATCCCCTTTTTTTAGATGGATCCATCTTTTGTATTTTTCAAAATAGATGCCTAAAAATCCACCTGCTAAGAAATAGGCAAAATAAGAAAATGAGATACTTCCTCTATATGGATATTGCCAAAACTCTGCATTTAACAAAATAAAGCCCCATTGAAGGGCAAATCCAATCCAAATGAGATGAGTGGATAGGGCGGGTTTTTTCTTTAAAACATATAGGAATAAAGGGAACATCAAATAGAACTGTACAATAATAAAAATATAGTATAAATGCGTATACGCTTTTCCAATTAAAAGTTTTTCAAGAAATTCCACACTAAATAGTGCATGCCATGTTAATGATAAATCACCCGTCAAAAAAATTTGAATAGCAGCATAATAGAAAATAGAAAAAAAGAGAAAAGGAATGAGAATTTGCGTCACTCTTTTTTTATAAAAACTAACGACCAGCTCTTTTGTTAAGTCCTTTTGTATATAATTGTAAAATAAAACAAATCCACTTAAGAAAATAAATACAGGGACAGCAAATTTAGAGGAAATGTTAAAAAATATATAAAGCGGATATAGTTTTGAGTCACTTGGTAAAACCGTAACAGGTGTACTAGTAGCATGGATAATAAGTACAGCTAAAATGGATAATGCACGAGTAATATTTAATTCATGAATATGTGCTCGTTTCATACAATCATCTCCCAAAAAATATTTACATATGATAGTTGTTTTCTCGTCTAAACGGTGTACTGTAAACATTTGTGCTAGGCAGATGTCGGCATACCCATTAGGAAAGAAAGGATCTCTTGGTAAATTGATAACCCAGAGAAGTAAATTTCTTTTATTTTTTGGAATATTATAACACGAACTTGATAGTTATGAATATATTAAAATGAATGCCCCCACTACCTAAGTAGATTGGGGGCATTTTTATTCAACAAGCAAAATTCTCGGTGAGGTTTTGGCGATGATTTTCGTCGATACCCAGCAACCAAGACAGGCTGCCACAACACTTAAGAGAGATAATCCGATAGGTGTTGGCCAATTGATTAAAAGGGGGTAACTACATATGCCATATTCTAAAAGAATACTTTGTGTTACCCGTGGAATATGTCTTATATAGGTTTTGAGCATGAATAAGTACCTTGTTTTTCACAAGAAAACCCCCTTCATTTGATATTATTTCTTTTAGTGTAAGTGGATTTATTATAAGGTCCTTATTAAATTATTTCTTACAACAGAAAGATATGTTGATGGAATATGCGGATCATTTCATTTCAAAGTAACTTTTAGAAATGAGAAACGTTGTAATAAATACATTATTAAATAGGAGGGGGATACCGGGACACTATGCCATTAACATTTGCTCATCCGGCGGCAGTATTACCTTTCACCAGAAAAAGTAAATATATTAATTTTTCCGCAATGGTTTTAGGTAGTATGGCGCCTGACTTTGAATATTTTTTACGAGGACAACCTATAGGAGAGATAGGGCATACCTACACAGGTTTTTTACTATTCAATCTCCCGTTAGTGGTAATTATTTACTTTATTTATCATCGAATTATACGTTTGAAAGTAATCCACCATTTATCTAACTTTCTGCAAGATACATCCAGCTACAAAGTGGTGGGAAGTAAAAAATGGAAGACAGTCATTTTTTGTTACTCAGCATTGTTTGGAATGTTAACGCATGTAGTATGGGATTCTTTTACACATACAAATGGATTTATGGTAAGGAATTTCCCAACTCTGACCTATACCTTCAATCTGTATGGCTATCAAATACCCATTTATAAATTTTTGCAACATGGTAGTACACTTTTGGGGATTTCACTTATTATCGGTTATATGTATTACAGGGCATCATTAAATAAGAATAAAGATATTCCGAAAATTTCCGCTAAAAAGAAGCTCGATTTTTGGGTTTTAATATTTATTTTAACGCTACTATATGTATGTCTTTGGTACATAATCGATAGGTTATCGATTAACAGCTATGGAATAATGGTTGTACGTATCATCGATTCATTTTTGGGAAGTATACTAACCGTTTGCTTAGCTATGACATATCATCAAAACAAATCAAATTATCGAAATAATAATTTGCAATAGGTCCTTTTTTATCTGGCATTAACTGCTATAGAATACTGATGGAGACAAATAACGAATAGGGGACGATAAAAACCCCACTGATTTATAATTTCTATATAACAGGGGGTTAATATAAAGGCAAAAATAAGCTTTGGATATAAGATGATGTCCATACTCTTTCAAAAAATCATAATGTTTTTACTTGCTCAATCTTTAATCCGAAAATTTGAGGCGGTTCAATCTTGTTCATTTGTAAGTATGAAGAGATTTGCCCACGATGATGGATTTCATGTTCGGGAATGGACATAAGTATTCTCCAAGCACTAACTTCATGACCATGAAGGGTTAAAACCTTTTTTGACAATATATCATTGCCGATTTTCAGTAAACCCTCTGTTAATTTAACTTGGCATGACTCTAAATAATTTGAAATATCCTCAAGAGAAGTCCCCTTACTAGTATCATGTCCTGCATACGTCCACGAACCATGTTCAAATATACCAAGAAACATCAAACGAGCTGATGCAATATGTCGCAATAAATCACCTATAGAAAATTTATCTTCTGAAGGTTTCCAATCTAAAAGTTCTTCATTTATTACCTTTACATATTGTATCGTTCGTTTATGAACACCCTCTAAATATTTTACATATTCTTCAATGTCATGAATCATGTCTTCACTCTCCGTTTTTTTCTGACTTTTATTACTTATATACTTATTTTTTTGAAATTATTTTCTTGGAAATTTAAATAATAGGAATGGTTAATGTAAATATTGTTCCTACATTTTTGCTTACTTTTAAGAGAATTGAACGCTCTTTTCTTAAGGAATTTATCTCCTTTTTCGATTCGAAAGAAGGAAGAACAACATGATGACAAAGGCCGAATAGGTGAAGATCCAAGTAAATTGCCAATAAAAACTGTTAGGGATTGATTTAATGGAGTCTTCTGAGCCCATCATTTCTAATGAAAGGCGGACAGGGGGAAGTAACCAAATAAGCCCTTTGATCTGAAGAATTGTTTCTTTTAAAGTAGCAATGACGACAGAAACAATTAAGATGCCAAGTACACCCCACCAAGTATTTTGTTTATTTTTAACGAGTTCTCTCGTAAATATAGCTGAAAGTGCAATCGCTAGTACAGCTAAACTAAAATGTGAGAGGAATCCTAGTAATTGATGTATAAATCTTGGTTTTTCTCCAAAGGCGCCAATAAGAGTAGGGTAGACTACTGATACAAAGCTTAAGAAAAAACCAATGAGTACACAAATTATAAAAATTCCTAAATTATAGTGTGTTCGACTTTTGGCATGAAGTGTTGTAATTACTTTTTGTCCTTCATCTTCCGCGTGAAATAGTGTAATTGTAAACCACCCCATTAGAAAAAATAGAATGATAGCTGTAAACGAATAACTATCTAATATTGGATTTGGTACAAAAGTATAATTAACAACAAGACATAATATGAAAATTGAAAAAGGTGGAACGTATTGATAGGTTCTTAAATAATTAATAAATTGATAACGTAATAAACTAGTCATATCGGCGTCTATTCTTCCTCATTAAAAATGGGTAAAGAATTGTTCCTCCTTTTCATTGATCGGGATTAATTGTTTAATTGAGTTTTTTTTGTGTAGTAGCTCTAATAATACTCGGTCTGTTTCCGCGGCCTTAATAATGGTGATAACCTCATAACAACCGTTGTCTAAAAGATTTTGTTGTTGAATTTCAAGAATGGGTAGCATGTCATCCAATAAATTCAAGCTTGAAATCTCAAAAATTAATTTATTTTTCAATGTATGACTCTTATGTAATGAATCAGTTTGATTGACTTTGTTATTTTGAATAACAAGAACGGTATCAACAAGATGTTGAAGTAATTTTGGTTCGTGACATGTTAAAACGATACTTATCCCTTTAGCCTTTAATATCGAAAGGGTTTCTTCTAAATCACTTTGGGCTTTAGGATCAAGTCCTGATAGTGGCTCATCTAAGATTAGCAGGTCTGTGTCTTCAAGCATTGCCTGCATAATCATAACCTTTTGTTTCATACCTTTAGAAAAGTTAACAATCCGAATGTTTCGAGCTTCCTGTAAATGAAATAATTCAAGTAACTCATTTATTTTTTGCTGTAGTTGTTTTTTGGTCATGCCTCGAATACGGCCCATATGATAAAGATATTCTTCTGGCGTAAATAAAATATGTGAAGGGGTCACTTCTGGCACATAGCCAATTTTTAATGATTGTCGATGCTTCACAATAGAACCACTGTCAGCATCAACTAATTCCGCAATAATTTTTAGAAGGGTACTCTTACCTGCTCCATTTTTTCCTACAATAGCTATAATTTGATTAGCGTAAATAGAAAATGTAGCATGTTCTAAGATTTTTTTACCTCTATACTGTTTAGAAATGTTCTGAATTTCCATAATCGTATTCATCTTTACACACCTTTATTTTTAGGCTTTTTATTATAAGTCATTTTCGTTTCTATATGTCCGTACTTACGAAATTTTAGACCATTATCTGTAAAATAAGTATAGATGAATATTTGTACTTTTGCTAATGGGAGATGTTATAGAGTAAGTACTAATTCAACTAACGGATGCTTTCGTATTATAGAGTTCAGCCAGAACTTTCTGGTTGAACTTTTCTTATTTAGATTTAATTTAATCTATCAGTAGCCTTGGCAGAAGGTACTGGGGCGTGAGACTCTGAACTGTCAGCCCGTTACTATTAAAAAGAAAATATTATCAACTATATATTACCATTATACTGTAAAAACTAATGGTGATAGTATATATTGGTTGTCTTTGGGGGGGGCAAAAATATACATGTTAACTTTTAGGAGAGTAGATTAATTGAAAAGTTTTTTAGGAAAATTATTAGTTTGTAGTGTAGTACTTACGTTATTCATCGCGTATATTCCTTTTGAAAATTTTGCGCTACAAGTAGAAGCAAAAAATGTAAAAGAAAAGAAGCGTGAAGAAAAAGAACCAATAGAATTAGTAGACTTAAGAACAGAGAATGCTAGTACACTTATGATGGAGATAGCAGCCGCGTTCTCTATGAAAGGATAAAAGCTCTTACGCAGTAAGAAGTTACGTTTACGATGATAACGGATATCTACTCACAATGGTTTACAAAGGACACCCTTATAAGTACATCACAAATTATCGTGGTGATGTACTTGGGATGACAGATGAAAATGGCAAGCTCGTTGCATCCTACACATATGACGCATGGGGTAACATTTTAACACAAAGTGGTACAAATGATATGGATACTATCAACCCATACCGCTATGCTGGCTATCGTTACGATGAGAGTACAAAGCTTTATTATTTAATGGCACGTTATTATAATCCGAATATAGGTGTGTTCTTATCACTAGACCCTGTCCGAGGTGATACAATGGATCCTTTATCGTTGAATGGCTATAATTATGCGAAAAATAATCCAGTGATGAACGCAGATCGTAATGGTTAATATTGGAAGGATGTATTTTGGAATTCTAGAGCATCAATAGCAACTTTAATCAATATGGGTTTGATGGCAGCGCTATCTGGTTTTAGAGTATGGGCCTCGGGTAAATTATTTGCTAAAGCTGTTCAATAATTTATTAAAGTTAAAAGAAGTATATTTTCGACACAAATTAGAAAATCTCTTCAACGAAGAGGTGCCTCAAATTTATTAATAAGTAGTGTAATTTCAGGAGTAATTGTATTTGCAGATTATTTGGTGGGCGTATATAGCCCAGGTCAAATTTTATTTGATTATTCCGACCGAAGAGATGCTAAACCAAAAAATGGTTATTTAAATTGGTAAGGGAGGATTATAACCGATTACTATAATACAGGGAAAGGAAAAATAGGTATATTAATCCTATACTAGAATTTAAAATGCTAAAATTTCCTTCGATGAGAGCATTTTTATATTGTACATTTTTTTTGATTGTTACATTTAAATTTGTTGATAAACAAAATTTTTTCATGATTTATGTTTTTCTTTGGATTATTTGGATGTTTGAGAATTATTTAACCCTTTATAGAAAAATCAATAAAAAAGCTAGCTCATGGTGGCTTAATTACCTGTGGATTGTATTGGTGATTTTTACTTTTACAGCAATTCAATTTTATTTAGAGTTTAATATTTTAACTGATTAGCTCTAACCACACGGTGAAGAGACAAAAAAAGCACTTCAATAGCAAGTGTTCAATTACTTCCAAAGGGAGTAGTTTGAACATTTGTCATATTGAAGTGCTTTTTCATGTTTTAGAAATGAATAAACATTAGGGAGTCAAAGTATATGACAAAAGAAATTACATTATTCGATCAATTACAATCAAGTGAGGAAAGGTTTAACTATCCGGTAATGAAAGCTATTTTTCATTACCATTCAGACAATGTAACAAAACAGACAGAGGCACTACTTGTTGTTAATGTGGTGCAGCATGAGACGGCTCTATCAATTGCTAACGCGTTTGTACACCATGGTTTATTAAAGGGGCTTGATTTAAGCAATGATAACTACTCAATCAACAAATTAGAAAGCTTAGAGTTAAATCTAATATCCACCGACGATTATATTTCGACCTTACAAAACACAATTATTGTGCACGATAAGCTTTACGAACAAAACAGACCAATCATAACAGGCTCAATGTATGATGGTCTATATAAGGAATTAATTAGGCTGGAAGCGGCATATCCGCGTTCTGTAAATTCTAATTCTCCAACTCAGAGAATGATCGCCAATTTTGCTGAGTCATTAGAAAAAGTAAGCCATAGCTAGCCTATGCTATCCCTTGATTAACAACATATTCATACCTTTAGGTTTGAAATTAAAAAGGGTAAAATAGCGCACAAGAAGCGAAAAATGCAATTCCCTTGTTCCTCTGTTGCTGATCCCCAAAGAGTCGCCCAGCCGGAACGAAGATTAACACTTTAAATGTCATTCCTAACTTTTCGTGATGAGCTTAGTTAGTAAAAAAGGTTCTGCCCAATTTTTGAGCAGAACCGTTTCAATTATAATGATCGATATTTTTTGAGACTTACAATATTTAATGTAATAAATACAAGAGCGAAACAAGCAAGAATCGCTAAGTCGGCTAGAATCTCACTAAAGGTATATCCTTTATACATAACCCCATTCAACGCGTCAGCGGCATAGTATAGTGGCATAATTCGACCTATATTTTGTAGCCACTCCACCATATTATCCAGTGGGAAAATACCTGAAAAGAAAATTTGCGGCACAATGACAAGCGGGATAAATTGCATCATTTGAAACTCTGAAGCGGCAAAACTTGATAACAGAGCTCCTAATGATAATGAAACAAGTGCAACAACAATATTGATTAGTAGCACAAGCCAAATGGAGCCAACGTGTACAATATCAAGGACATAAACCCCGAATAGCACAATAATAATTGTTTGAATAAAAGCAAACAATCCATAACCAATCATATAACCAGCGACAATTTCAGAACGTTTAACCGGTGTCGCTAGTAAGCGTTCCAAAGTCCCAGAAGTTCGTTCTTTTAACAACGCTATACCTGTAATTAAAAAGACGAAAAAGAATACAAAGAAGCCTGTTAGCATCGGGCTGAAAATATCAAAAATAGCGGTATTTTCATCGCCATATACATAATCAGTTTTCAACTTCATCATGGCAGATTGTTCGGGCTGTAAAACCTGAGAAAGCTTCATCTTTAAAGCCTTAGCTGTTGAAGGATCATCATTTAATAATGTGAGCTTCAATTGAGTTTGCTGAAAAGCTAGCCAGCCATCATATTTTTCATCTTTTAGACTGGCAATAGAAAAATCATTTTTTTCGATAACATGAAAATCCGCATCTTCAAGCTTTTCAATTATTGAAGCAGGTCCATTTGATACGACTAGTGTCATGTCAGGTTCGTTACTATTAAAAACAAAATACATTAACGAAAGCACAAGAAGAGGGGCAAAAAATAATAAGCCAAGTGTACGTTTATCACGTATCATTTGCTGCATAATTCTAGTAACAATTGCACCGATTCTCATAGTGCTTCACCTCCTGCTTTTAAAAACACTTCATCAAAATCCTTTGCCTGATAATGAGCCTTCAATTCATGAGGTGTTCCATGCGCGATAATATGACCATTACGTAGCATAGCTAGCTGGTCACAGCGCTCTGCTTCATCCATTGCATGTGTCGTTACTAAAATTGTTTTATGCTCATCGTTTTTTAGACGAATTAACTCCTGCCAAATTTCTTTTTTCAATACGGGATCAATCCCAACAGTTGGCTCATCTAAAATTAACAACTTGGGATTTTGGATAAGGGCAATTGCAAGGGATAATCTCCGTTTCATCCCCCCAGAATAATTCAACACTTTAGTATTTAAATCATCCGTTAAATGAACAAGGCTTGCAGCATAATTGACACGCTCCGTACGTTCTTTTTTGGATAATCGATAAAGCTTAGCAAAAAAATGGAGATTCTCTTCACCGGTTAAATCCAAATACAGTGCATCAGATTGTGCCATATAACCGATATCCGTCAGTAATTGCTTATGGGGGACTGTATGATTTAACACTTGAATATGACCATTATCGGGCTTGATCATTCCCATAATCATTTTAATTAACGTCGTTTTTCCACAGCCTGAAGGGCCAAGTAAGCCAATAAGCTGTCCCTTAGGAATTTCTAAGGAAAGCGGGGCAATTACTTGTTTTTGGTGAAACTTTTTTTCTATGGAGTTTAATGAAATTGCATTGTTTCCCATATATCCATCTCTCCTTTACTGAACACAGTGTTGATACCTGAAATTTTAAGGCAGTGAATGGGGAATTACAATAAACAAATAACTAAAAAGTGTTAACTGACTACTCCCACAGCTAAAGCAGTGGGGTTCTTATATACTTAAGAGAAGCGTTACAAAGCTCTCCACAGATCATGTCCTGTGTACAACATCTTTGATTTATCTTCTGTTCTATAAGACTTTTTTATTTACACAACCGATGTTGTGTTGGCAATAAGTTTTAACGAAGGCAGGTAGCTCTACCTACGGAGGAATACCCCTACTTGATTTTGGATACCCATGCTAAAAGGGAATGTTTTCTTTACTTGTCTTAAGTCTTCTATATGTTGATTGTGCAACGCTAAAAGGTAGTAAACGTTTTATGACATAAGTCTCGATTAGTTTGTTGTAAATTTGGTTCACTATTCATCAGTAAAAACGCACTGTATAAATCTCGTTGTACGAGATGAATGCCAATTTGACACCAACGTTGAAGGAGTTTTTTCTTTTCATAACTGTCTGTCACATGGTTGTACTGACTGGCTCTAAAAGTGATCGTATTTACTTTCTGTATCGTTTGTTTTGTGTAACCTAACTTTTGATTGATAATTTCCACTAGCATAGATTACCTAGTCCAAACAAATTCATAGTACATAGTAGCTATAATCATCTAATTCAATGAGTAATAGTGCAGTTTTTAACAACTAAGGGTGTATACCGCCTAAAAATTTTAAAAAATAACTATTTTACTAAATTAGATTGTTGGAAATTAATAAAAAAGACCCGATAAATAAGGTAAATGCTGTAATGACTATTACTTTTTGAACTTGTTGTAATTATTGAGGTAACCATTGAGGTAATCATCTAACAACATGGCTAAATACTAACGGAATAAAGTGATAATACAATGGGGGTTCTAAATGTCTATTCACGATATCATGAATTTTGAAACGAAACGAGCTATAAAACTTGCATTACTTGTACAAATAGAGAAAGTAGGTTTTGAGCGAGTAACAGTAAAAAACCTAGCTATTACTGCAAATATTAATCGAGGAACTTTTTATCTACATTATAAAGATAAATTTGAAGTGATGGAGGATTTGCAGCAGGAATTATTAAGTGGACTAGAGAGCTATGTAAAAAACGTTCAACCACTAGATGCTTTTCACTCGATAAAAATAGGCCAACTATATCAGCCATTTATTGCAGTATTTCAATTTATTAAAGAGCATGCAAGAGCTTTTCGAATTATTTTAGGAGAGCAAGGGAGCCCCGCCTTTAACAGGAGAATGAAGAAAGTTTTTAGTAATCATATTTTGGATAGAATCTCGGTGATTCGAGAAGAAGGGCTTGACCCAGAGTTTCTACAATACTTTGAGGCTTTTTTAACTTCCGCGATTTTAGGTGTTATTCAGGAGTGGTTACGCAGTGGAGATGAGAATTTAAACGTGGAGGAGTTAGCCATGATTCATTTTAGGTTATTGCGCTTCCTTGGTAATTTGGCATCTTTGCAGCAATGAGTTTTTATATTCCTAAGTTTAAGAATCTGCTTGCTACAAGATAAGCAAGCAGATTCTGACGTTTAGCTTTACAAATGCAAATCACGTTTAACAAAAACACGAATAGCTAGCATATAGCATAACAGCCCAATTACAAACAATGCTCCTAGCATCCAAATGGACGAGCTATTTTGAGTCATTAATTTTTCAGGTGCAAACAATGAGTAAATGGTGAAGTACTTAAGCTTTTCTAAAGAACCCCCCATATTACTAAGTGCTTGAATTAAATAAAAAAGAATAGGAATTCCTGTACTATATGCATAAGAGGTTCTTAAATCTTTGCTACTGCAGGATACTAAAAAGCAGTAGCCACTAATGGCAAAGTGTAAGAAAAAAAGACCGATATTTAATGTCAAAAAAGCACTTAAATCCAGTTCATTTGGAAATAGAATCCCTGAAAATAAGATGGCTATTAAAGTTGTTACCGTGAGCAGTATAAAGATACTGGCAACCAAAAAAAATGCTTGCGTGAAGACAATTTTAAAACGTGTATTCGGTGTTGCAATTAAGTATGCCATGGAACCATTATCGATATAGCCCATCATTAGTTTATTTGCCAACATAATAATAAAGACTAACGGCAAAACAAGTAATAAAAATCCATATAAATAAGTAGATAGAAATTCAATTAACGAATTGCCTATGTTACTCATCCCAAATGCTGACATCAATTCTGGCATTGTTTCAGTAAGCTTATTAAGAGTATTGCTCATTTCAGGGTTATACATATAGACAATACTAATGATATAGAGCATTAATACAGCGAGTATAATACTAAAAAGTTTAATAGTAGCTAGGATTTCATGTTTTAGCAAAGTAAAGTTCATGACTCTTTCCCTCCACTTTCGTAGTAATGCATGAATATATCTTCAAGTGATTGTGAAATGATATCGAGGTCATTGATTTTATAGTCTGCTAATGTATGCAGTAATGTTTGGACATTACCCTGAACTTTTATAATTGCTCGTGTTGGTCCAGTTTGTTCTATAGTATGTGGCTCGCCTAAAAAACGAGATAGTTCTTGCTCGCTTTGAAATTCAATTAAAAACTTTTTAGATTTTCGCTTTTTTAAGTCAGCGATTGCTTCCGTCGCTACAATCTTGCCGGCATTAAGGATTGCTACACGGTCACAAGTTTTTTCAATTTCTTCAATCATATGAGAGGACATGAATATGGTCGTTCCTTTTTCTTTTTCAGCTAAAATATAATCGATAAACTTTGTTTGTATAAGAGGATCTAATCCACTTGTCGGTTCATCTAGAATGACTATCTCTGGGTTATGCATAAATGCGCAGATGAGACCTACTTTTTGCTTCATACCCTTCGACATTTTCTTAATAAGCCCAGTAGCATTTAATTCAAAGTATTGCATGAGTTCATGAGCTCTTGTTAAATCATTTAACCCTCGCATTTGGGCAATAAATTTGATGAATTGTTGTCCAGTCATTTTATCGATGAATGCAATTTCACCAGGTAAATAGCCTACGAATTTTTGAATTTCAGCTGTAGATTGGCGACAATCTAACCCTTTAATAAAACACTGACCTTGTGTCGGCTGTAAGAAGCCCATTAAGTGCCGAATTGTTGTAGATTTACCTGCACCATTGGGTCCTAAAAATCCGAACACTTCACCTTTTTCGATTTGTAAGTCCACATTCTGTACACTATAAAAATCTCCAAACTTTTTTGTTAGATTATTGACCTCAATCATTGCCATACATTTCACCCCTTCGACTGTTCTTTATAATGATTATAAGACTAATTTTCAAAAAATAAATTACTATAAAATGCAACTCTAAACAGTGGGGCTAAATGGCTGTGCGATATAAAAAAGAACATGAATGGCTTCTTTAAAAAGACTCCATCATGTTCTACGCCAAGTGAGGGCAGCTTGAAGATATTTATTCGCCATAATAATTATTCAGTGCTACTTCTAAACGTTCTTCTAGGTGCTTCGAAATATAACCCAACACAAATTGTTCTTTTTCCATCTCAATTTGGGAGGAACGAAAAAGTTTTCTGAAATAGCCTGCATTATTCTCTATAGAATATTGCTGTAATGCTTCTGTCCGTAATGTCGACACAATTTCATTTTCAATATGACGCTCACGAATTTTTTGCACAATTTCCTTCACGCTATTCTCTTGCAGTTCTGAAATTTGTTTTTGTAAATTTTCGTTTTCTAGCTTAAGCTCAGCTGTTTCTTTTTGAATTTCTTCTACTTGAAGGTCCGATTCAGAGGATACTAATTGAATTTTTTGTGCGAGAAAATCTTGATTGATCGTCACTTGTAGGGCGCCATGTTCTTCGTCTGGGAGAATATTAAAAAGCCCAGTTTGAATCATTTGCTGAAGCACATTTCCAAGAACATCAACCTTATTCGCTAAATCATCAGTACCCATAGTTGTTGCAGTTATTTGGTGTTTAATGAGTTGATCATTGTCATCAATTCCTAGTAAAAGCTTTAAGCCTTTGACGCGGTGTTCATCTTTTAGCAGTAAAATCATTCGAAGTCTTAAGATGGCAGGAAGGTTCAAACGAATATTAGTATTAGGGCTATTCGTAGCATTATCAAAAATATACTGTTCGAACGGTTTAATATAATAGCGAAGCATCGCATCCGTTATTTCAAACCAGCTAGCGACTTCTGAAGTAGAATAATAATTTGGTTTCTCAATATGTGCTAAATAGCCGTCATTATAAAGTATTTCTTCTGAAGGTGTATTTTGTATTACGGCAAACAATGGATCATGTTGTATCATTCCGAGTACCAATTCTTTTGCATTATTTAGTTTAAGCATCCTTTCACACCCCACTTATTTTTCCGTATCAATTATTCCTTATATAGGTTTCTATTCTATTGGAAGCAATTGTATGACTATTTTGTAAAGGAAATAATCATTAGAACCAATGACCTAACAACCTTTTTTTGGACTCTTAAGAAAAATTTAAGAAATCTCCTCGGAAATCTTTAAGAAATGCTCTTTATATTAAAAGTATTCAAATAATACTTTGATCGGGGAGAAAATGTATGTTAACGTTCCTTACTGAATTTATAAAACATCCAAAAACGATAGGTGCGATTTCGCCTAGTTCTAAAAAATTAGCAAAAAAAATGGTCGGCCAAATATGTTTTGAAAATGCCCGATGTATTGTTGAGCTAGGTCCGGGTACGGGTTCATTTACGAAAGAATTAGTGAAAAGAAAAGAGCAGTCAACAAAGTTAATTCTTATTGAAAATAATAAAGTTTTTTGTGAAAAGCTTCGTGAACAATTTGAACATGAGCCGAGTATAATCGTAATACATGGATCAGCTGAGGATTTATGCGATTATATGTCAGCATTAAATATTAAAAAAATTGATTATGTCGTATCTGGATTACCTTTTACATCATTGAATCCTGCCATTTCATCACGTATTTTACAAAATGTAAAGGAGTGCTTAGAAGATGGAGAATTTATCACATTCCAATATTCACTTGTTAGGAAATCCTTTATCCAAAATTATTTTAAGGACATTTCACATGAAAAAGTATGGATTAACCTTCCACCAGCCTATGTACTCAGCTGCAAACTTGGAAATGTGAGGGCTAGCTAATGGGATTACAAGATCTTTTATCATATATTGAGCAATACGGTTATTTTGCTTTATTTTTTAGCTTATGGCTAGGAATCGTTGGTATGCCCCTTCCGGATGAGATGATTGTTATGAGTGGTGGACTTTTATCATCGTTAGGAAAAATGAGTGTGTTGAAAGCTTTTGTACTAACTTATCTTGGCGCAGTTTCAGGACTTTCCTTAGGGTTTATCCTTGGAAAGGTGTTTGGTCATAAAATACTTGATAAATTGGTGAAAAAGAACAAGGCTAAATATTTATTACAGTCAAAAGAATTAATAGATAGGTATGGTCATTTTGCTTTAGTGATAAGCTATTTCATACCAATTGTGAGACATATACTTCCGTATTTAGTAGGTATGAATAACATGTCATTTAAAAAATACGCTTTGTATTACTACACAGCAGGTTTTGTTTGGACATTGATTTACTTTACACTTGGTTTGTTCTTTGGAAAACACATTGAAAGCATTTCCACGCTTGCGACGAAATACGGTATTTACTTTGGTGCTTTCGTTAGTATTGCAGGATGTTTTTATTATTTATATACACGAAAATTAAAGTCGGTATCAGAATGAATTTATTATTTTTATATACGAAAAATAAAAAAATAGTTAAAATTAGGAACTGTAATTATGAATAGGAATATTTTGCATGAAATAGGTTGATTGGAGCGAAGACTGAACGCCCTAGGAAGCTTTGCTCTGTGCGAAAGCGAAGCGACAGCAACAAAGCGCCAAGTTGGAACGAAAATCAACCTCATGTTATGATGCTAGGTCTGATTACATACAACTGACAATTTAAAATACTTTGAAATTTGGTGGAATTAGATGACGAAAGAAACAATACTGATAGTTGATGATGAAAAAGAGATTAGAAATCTTATTGCTATTTATTTAAAAAATGAAGGCTACGATATTCTAGAAGCAAGTGACGGAGAGGAGGGCTTAAGTCTTTTAAAGAAACATAAAGTGCATTTAATTGTTCTAGATATTATGATGCCGAACGTGGATGGCATTGAAATGTGTATGAAGGTAAGGGAAATAGCCGAGATGCCTATTATTATGCTGTCAGCAAAGTCTCAGGATATGGATAAAATCGTTGGATTATCAATAGGGGCAGATGATTATGTAACAAAGCCCTTTAACCCTTTAGAGCTAATTGCGCGCATAAAATCTCAACTTCGTAGATATATCAAAATGAATCGACTAGATAGTATGAACGAAAGTGAGTTAGAGATTGGTGATCTGCGAATTAATACCGACACACATGAAGTAATCGTCAACAATGAAAAGGTAAAGCTTACGCCAAGGGAGTTTTCTATTCTTGAATTACTTGCAAGAAATCAAGGCATAGTCATGAGCGCTGAGCAAATTTATGAAAAGGTTTGGAAGGAAGAGGCTATACAGTCTGAAAATACGGTAATGGTGCATATACGAAAAATTCGAGAAAGAATTGAGACAAATCCAAGAAATCCTCAATATATTAAAACCGTATGGGGAGTAGGTTATAAAATTGAGAAAGATCATTAAGCCATTTAAATACGTACTAAGTAAACTAAAAATACTCATTGTAAAGGCTATTACGAAAGTACGAGAAAGTATTAGAGTCCAACTATTAACGACTTTTATTTTTTGTGCATTTTTAGGACTACTTGCTGCACGGGTCACGCTCCCGTTTGTTTTAAATATCAATGAAACAGCTACAGTTGATTATAGTCAAGGAATGCAGCAGATAAATTTTCAAGCGCAGCAAGTTGCAGAATTAGCTGTCAATGATAATAGTATAGAATCCTTACAGCAAATGATTGAATCAGAAAATGACAAATTAGCACTAAATCAGGGTGCGTTGAAAGTGTTAGTTACCGATGAGAGCGGAAAGGTATTGTATAAGACGAAACAAGTGGAAGAGGAACAAATCGATTTACATAATAAAATTAGAAATGTAATGGATTTTGCGATAAATCACCCACTTTATAATTATGAAATACCGGCAATCGAACAATCGCGGCAAGAATTTATTGCCTTTTATCCATTAACTTTAGATAATAAAAACTTTTATTTGTTCGTTAGTGGAATTCCCGAGGGGACGGTTATTGCAAAGTCGACAGAGGGTATTATCCCTTTATTTATTGGAATTGTTGTATTTGCTTTCTCATTCTTCTATATAACGAAAAGAAAAATGAAACAAATCGAGGCGCTGGCTAAGGGGGTTAAGGAAATCGCAAAAGGAGATTTAACCTATCGGATTGAGAAAAAAGGAATTGATGAAATCGCTTTATTAACAGAGAATGTAAATCATATGACCGAAGCTATTATGACCAATATAGAGATGGAACGGAAGATTGAAAAACAAAAAAATGAATTAATTACGAATGTTTCACATGACCTACGAACACCACTTACTTCGATTATGGGCTATTTACGATTATTAAGAGATGAAAGGTATGACACAAAGGAGCAATATGATGAGTATATAAAAATTGCTTTCTCAAAATCTGAACAGTTAAAGAACCTGATTGAAGATTTATTTGAATATACGAAGCTAACGAATGACAGCATTGTCCTTGGGCAACAGGAGGTATGTATGAATGAGCTTCTCGATCAGTTAATTGAGGAGTTGATTCCGCAAGCGGAGGAAAATCATCGTACATTTATTAAAAATTTCTCAGAGGAGAGGATTTTTGCTTCAGTGGATTCTGAAAAAATTGTCAGGGTCTTTGATAATTTATTAATGAATGCCATTAAATATTGTTCGGGTGACGGTGAGATTTTTGTTTCTCTTGAAAGAAAACAAAGTAATGTTCAAATCTGTGTTGCAAATGAAAGTGATGAATTTACATCTGAAGAGCTAACGAGCTTATTTGAGAGATTTTATAAAAAAGATCAATCTAGAACTAGTGTAGCGGAAGGCTCAGGACTTGGACTTGCTATTGCAAAGAGCATTGTAGAACTACATGGTGGCGAAATCGACGCGAAGTATAAGGATGGTATGCTGCAGTTTATCATCGAACTGCCTGTTACAGCTTTGTAAGAAAGGTAGCATTAGAGCAATGCTACCTTTTTTATGGGCGAATTAGTTGCTCAATAGTGAGAATATGATTGATATTAGAGTCGGGGAGGCTCTTTTGTAAGTGCATAAAATTATTTTTGTCCTTAATAATAATTTGAATTTCTGTATAGCTATATTGTTTTTGGACTTCTTGAACATATTCTGTAATTTTCAATAAATGATGTGGGTTTTTTATTTCTACTTCTACAAAAAAGGGCAGCGTTAATTGATGAAAACTTAAGCAACCGCGACGAATCCAAATCGCTTCATTGACGTAATAACGGATAGGTAATTGACGATTACTTGCGATAAATAAGTCCATTTATGTCTCCTTTTTTATATCATGATGTTAATAGTGATGGATAGAACCATCGAAGTGATGGATAGAACCGTCAAAGTGATGGATAGAACCATCGAAGTGACGGATAGAATCGTCAAAGTGACGGATAGAATCGTCAAAAAGACGGATAGAATCGTCAAAGTGACGGATAGAATCGTCAAAATGACGGATAGAATCGTCAAAATGATGGATAGAATCGTCAAAGTGACGGATAGAACCGTCAAAATGACGGATAGAACCGTCAAAATGACGGATAGAACCGTCAAAATGACGGATAGAACCGTCAAAATGACGGATAGAACCATCAAAATGACGGATAGAACCATCAAAATGATGGATAGAACCATCAAAATGATGGATAGAATCGTCAAAGCGACGGATAGAGAACCCTCAAAGACAGATACGCATACATCAATCGTCGTCTCTAGAAAATATTTTAACGCAATTGATTGCACTTCGTCATCTTGCAAGTTTATTGAAGAATTTCATTTCTAATTACGTCAATACTATATGTTATATTTGGCTGTAAAAGGGGACATTTTGATGAAGAAAATGATGCTATTTACATTATTGCTACTTTTTGCAGTTTGCTTTACTCCAATATTTGTTCACGCTAAGGAGAACCAGGAAGAAGACTTAGTTAGTAGATTTATGCCATCGAATGCGTCACTTATAAGCCCTGAAAAACCTTTCTCCACACGGCCAATTCAACTTTATGACTTTGACCACGATGGACAGAAAGAAATAATATTCACTTATAAAATTAAAGCAAAGGATTACCCTTCTCAGTTTGGATCAATAGTGCTAAAAAAACACAATACAGATTGGCGAAAGATTTGGGAAACCAATCTGCAAGGTGTCGATTTGGATTTTTCTGGTTTGGTAGATATTACTGGTGATGGCACAAAAGAATATTTATTTGGTGTGACAATTGGAGCGGCAATGGGAAGCAATCTGGAAGTGTTCCAATGGATCAATAACTCATTCCAAAAGATTGCTGAAGTTCCTTATCATAAAATGGACATTGTAAATGGTATACAAAAAGTCGGTCTAGCAGTTTGGCAAATGTATATTGGTGATAGCTATTTAGTGGATGTACTAAAATGGAATGGTGAAAAGTTAGTCTATAACGAAGAATTATATTCTAATTACTATCCAATCATCGAAAAGTTTTATAAAGAAAAAATTTCAAAAATGGATGCCTGGTTTTATTGGTATTGCCTTGCAGATGCCCAGATCAAAGCAAATAAATTTGAAGAAGCAACTAAATCTATTCAAAAGGGGATTGCATTAGGTAAAAAATTATCAATGAAGGATGTAATCGAAGACTTTAATGATTTAAAAGAAAGACTAGATAATAAACAAAAGCATTCGCCAAAATAAAAACGCACATTACTAAAAATCATTTAGCAATGTGCGTTTTTTTATTTGGATAGGGAGTAGATTTTAGTGAATATCACGTTTTTTGAAGTTACCACCACGTACCTCTGAAACATCAGAAATAACTACGAAGGCTCCTTCATCAATATCTTTAATAATCGATACAAGTTTATTTTCTTCCATACGGTTAATGACACAGTTTAATATATCAGTAGGTTCATTGGAGAAACCGCCACGCCCTTTTGTATATGTAACCCCACGTCCTAATCGAGCTTGGATCGCATCACCAATTTCCTCTGATTTTGCGCTGACAACACGAACATCTTTTGATTTTTCTAAACCTACTTGAATAATATCGATAACGTTTTTCGCAATGTAGTACGTTAAAGCTGAGTATAGTGCGCTCTCTAAGCCAAAAATAAAGCTTGCCCCTAAGAAAATAAAGGCATTAATAAATAATATAATATCCCCGACTGAAAACGGAATTTTACGTGATAACAACACGGCTAAAACTTCAGAGCCATCTAAAGCGCCACCATTACGTAAGACAATCCCAATCCCAACACCTAATAGCATACCACCAGATAAAACAATTAATAGTGGATCACTCGGACCTAAAATTGTTTTAACATCATGCATAAGCACTGTGGAAATAGATAGAGCTGCAATCCCAGCAGTACTCATTAATGCAAAAGTTTTACCTACTTGTTTGTAGCCAATATAAATAAACGGAATGTTTAATACAAAGAGCAGTACGCCTAATGGTATACCAAAAAGAGTTGCGCCCATAATACTAATACCCGTCACACCACCATCAATGACTTCGTTCGGAATTAATACCGCTTCAAGTCCATATGCTGCGATGACAGCGCCAATTATAATCATGATAAATTTTCTTGTGTTTTCAACTGACTTACTTCTTTTCATAAATCTTCTCCATTTCTTTACCTAAAATACTACTTAAGGTTTTGGAATAATATTTATTGCTATTGTTTTTGTCTCAGTATCTGTCTCTTTATTAGAGTCGGCCATATTATAGTATTTATTTATTAAATTATTTAATTCATTTTCAAAGTTATTGAATTGATCATTCGTTAACGTTAAATCAATAAATGAAAAAGTTGCACAATCTGCAAGACTTTCTTCTTCATTAAGTGAATGTAAATAATTTTGATATTGAGATAGTAAAGCTAATTGATAGTAGGAAACATAATTTAATTTTTGTTTGATCGTTAGTTGAGCCCAATCCTCCTTATTAAGTTTTTCTGCTCCTTCATTTACTGCATAAAATTTTTCTGTAACAGAACGTACTTTTCGCTCTTTCACAATTTTTATGATGTTTTCATCCACTAAAATTTGAATGTGCCGATACAAAGTAGCTTGAGGTACATCCTTTATGATAGAAATCATCTCCAAGGTGCTTAAGCCATCTTCTTTCTCGTGCATGAGAGCTTGTAAAATTTTCATTCTCACAGGGTGCATTAATACCTCTGCTTTATTCCGCATAAAACGATCCTCCTATCAGATGGAATCAAGGGAAGCAATCAAATGTTATCAATATGAGAACATTACCAAAAAACATACTATAGGTTTTTTTAAAGGATGTACAGTAAAAAGGGAATGAAATTTTTTACATCTTCTGTTATCATTATCAATAACGATAATGAAAGAGGGGTTAGAAATGAAATTACACTATGGTTTTGATGATTTACAGCAATTAGATTGGGCAAGTATACTTCCAATCATTTTGCCATTTATATTTGTAGGATTTGTTCTAATCATTGTTGCTTTATTCGACTTATACCGGCACCGCGATACGAGAGAAAACATACTAATGTGGACCATTATTATTTTGTTCTGTAATTCAATTGGTTCTGTTCTATACTTCATTATTGGTAGAAAGGATGTAAATAAACGTGCGCTTAGAAATTAAAAATATTACGAAAAAGTTTAAACAAAAAACAGCCGTAAATGATTTTTCAATGGTTATCGATGTTAGTGAGTGTGTCGGGTTAATTGGACCAAATGGAGCGGGGAAATCCACGTTAATTCAAATCATTGCCGATATTCTGAATGCAGACAAAGGAGAAATTCTTCTTGATGGTCAAAAGATTTCATCTATGAGAAATCAAATTGGTTACTTACCTCAGTATCCTAATTTTTTCTCATGGATGACAGCATTTGAAACATTGTCCTTTATGGGGACACTTTCTGGCATAGCAAAAAATGAATTGCAAAAAGAAATCCCTGTGCTTTTAGAAAAGGTCGGCTTAGGGAATGAAGCACATAGTCATGTCGGGACATTTTCTGGTGGTATGAAGCAACGCCTTGGCATCGCGCAAGCATTATTGCATAAGCCAGCTTTAATGATTATGGATGAACCGGTATCAGCGCTAGATCCAATAGGGAGAAGAGAAGTGTTGAATCTATTGAAAGAGATTAAACAAGAAACGACAGTTTTAATATCAACGCACATATTGAGCGATGCGGAGGAAATTTGTGAGCGCTTTGTAATGATTAAAAATGGTCACAAAATAGAAGATGCTACAAAGTCAGAGCTACTTAAACGCCATCAAGAATCAGCTATCTTTTTAATGATCAGAAAGGCAGATTTTCAATGGTTAACAATGATTGAACATTTACCATATGTGAAGAAAATCGAAGGCTGTGGAGATGGCTTCAAAATACACGTTGAAAATTTGGAAACAGATGCTAATCGACTAATACAGCATGGATTAGATTCAAAGGTGATGTTTACTAAATTTGAAGTGGGTATTCAAGACAATCTAGAAGAAATATTTTTAGAATTGGTGGTGTAATAGAATGAGTGCTTTTATTGCATTAAGCAAAAAAGAAGTACAGCAAATGGCAAGGGAATTTAAAATTTTTTGGCTCCCAATCGTATTTATTTTACTAGGGCTAACTCAGCCGATTATGATGTATTTTTTACCTGTTATTTTGCAATCAGCGGGTGGTATTGAAGGTATAATAATCGATCCTACGATGGCAAAGCCTGTGGGACAGGAGGTACTAGCCTCAACATTAAATTCACAATTTGATCAGCTAGGCATTATTATATTGGTCGTTGCCACTATGAGCATTATTCAAGGGGAAAAAGCGAATGGTATGATGGCATTTATCTTAACAAGGCCAGTATCGATATCTTCTTATTTAAATAGTAAAATCATTATCCATTATATATTGGCGGTTATATGTATAGCTCTGGGCTATGCAGTGTCCTATGGCTATTCAGCGTATTTATTTACTTCGGTTCCTATGACGCAAGCTATGTGGGCTTTAGCATTTTATTGTGTTTGGCTATTATTCATCATAACGTTTGTTGCAATGATGAGTACATTTTTTAATAGTCCTGCATTTATTGCACTAATAAGTATTGTTAGCCTATTATGTTGTCGTTTTATCGCTGGACTACATCCATTAATAGATGTTGTGAATCCTGCTAGTAATAGTATGTATGCAACAAATATTTTAATGTCGGGTGATGTGGGATCTTGGGTTGGCATCAATATTGTAGTAACGCTGCTGTTAGTTGTATTGATGATCGTGACTATGCAAAGTTTCATTGCGAAAAAGAAATTTTAACTTCTTTCAGTTAATGTTTTGGTAGAGTAAGTGAAATGTCAATTACAGAAGTCTCCACTTCTAATTAGGCGAGGAGCATATGAAAGGATACGTAAACAATTGAATGTAAAAATAGATCCAAAGAGTAATACTCCTTTTTATCAGCAATTAACCCAGCAACTTCTTTTTGAAATAGCAAAAGGGAACTTGCAAAATGGTGACCCATTGCCTTCCATTCGTGATTTAGCAGCTGAAACAAACCTCAATCTTCATACCGTTCATAAAAGCTACAAGGTGCTTCAAAAGAAGGGAATACTTGCTATAAAACCTAACTCAAAAGCAATTGTTAGGAAACCCACTAAAGCAAAGGGGATCGACCTTCAACAAATTTCTTTTAAAGTCGAACAAATAATGTGTGAAGCTTATGTTTTAAGTATTAGTGAACATCAACTACAACAGATGTTTCAAGAAAATATGCGGAAATATTTTAGTGAGCGTTAAGAGAGAAAGAGATGGCTGCTGCAATATACAGAAGCAAGCCATCTCTTATTAATTAGCATGTATTTTAGTAAACTCATCTTTTGTCATTCCAAAATAAACTTCATCGTAAAAAGTACCATTTGTATAAATCATATTTCTCAAGCGGCCTTCCTCCACAAAGCGTAATTTTTTATGTAAAGCTATAGAAGATGCGTTAAAGGAGTAAACACAAATGGTTGCTTTCTGATAGCGAAGTTCTAAGAAATAATGTTTTAAAATGGTTAAAATCATATCTTTTGCATATCCTTTGCCTCTATATGGAGGAAATATCGTTATAGCGTAATCAAAGGTTCCATTCTTTGCATCACATCCAGAAACTTCAATGGTCCCCACGGTATTGTTCGAAGCATCCTCCGCAATCCAGTAAAAATCATCACTCTCTGTAGATGCCCCTTGTGATGATATTTCATTAATCCATTCTTCAATTTGCTGATTTGTCCGAGGAAAAGCGATGGAGTCGAGGTTTTTTAGTATATCATCATCTAAATTTTCAAATATACGAATGTCCTCAGACTTAGGCGCTCTTAAACGTATTTTATCTCCACACCAATAGGATACTTTCATTGAATTACCACCTTTCTAATTTGAACAGTTAAATTATACCATGGTAATTGTTTGGGAGAGAAAAAACAAGAAACTACTAAAAGAGTTTCCTGCTTTTACAATGTTATATTAAAAATACCGCCACAATGGTTGTAATCACAAGACCAATTGCCACGGGCAATAAATTACGCCTCGCAAGCTCGAAGGGACTAACATTACAAATCGCAGCTGCTGGGATTAATGCCCAGGGAATAATCGTTCCTCCTCCAACCCAGATCGCTGTTATTTGCCCTAAAGCTGTTAAAGTTGCAGTACCTCCATCAATAGCATTACCGAACAAACTACCGACTGAACCTGCTAAAGAAATACCTGAGAAACCAGAACCATCTAAGCCTGTGATAGCGCCAACGACTGCTAAAGTGACGACTGCAATTTCCTTCGTTAATGGAACTACCGCAGCTAGACCCACACCAAGATCGTTGACGATACCATGCGAAGCGGCTGGTAAGTGATCTCCAATAATTTGTGTAAATCCGGAATCTCCTAGATAGAAAAAAGCTGCAATGGGAATAACCGGTCCGAACACTTTAAAACCGAATTGGAATCCTTGAATTAAATAACTTGTTGTCTTTTCAAGCCCTTGTTTTTTGTGGGCTACAACGCAAAGCAACAGTAGGATAAAGACAGAGGTTCCTCCTATTAAAGCTGTTGCATCTCCACCTTGTAATTTTAATATAGACATTGCAATGACATCGAGTATAAAGGCAATTGGAATAAGTACTGCAAAAAAGCGTTTTTGTCCGAGAGTTAGCAGGTTTTCAGGAATTACTGGTTCTACGTCTTCATTTGTATCGTTTGTAGCGTATAAATTCACTGATCCACGCTTCATATCCCGTCGTAATAAGATATAGGCTACTACTGTAGTAACAACGCCCATTGTAATAACAAGGGGGATACTAGCAGTCATTACCTCACTAACCGGAATACCAGCAGCATCAGCAGTTAACTTCGGAGCTCCTTGTATAACAAAATCACTCGAGAGAGCAATTCCGTGACCAAATAAGTTCATCGCCATCGCAACTCCAAGTGCTGGTAAGCCTGCACGTAGAGCAACAGGTAACAAAACCGCCCCTAACAGTGCCACAGCCGGTGATGGCCAAAAGAACCACGAAATAAACATCATTAACAGACCAATCGTCCAATAAGCGAGCGCAGGTGATTTAATGATTTTCGTAAAAGGAGCAATCATGACCTCATTAATACCAGAAATCATCATAACCCGACTCATGGCGACGATAATAGAAATAATAAGAATGATCGATAACAGCTCTGTAATGGCATAAATAAAACTGTTAAAAACACCACTAATAGATGCAGTTAAATCGCCTGTAGCAAAGATTGCTAGCATGAAGATGCCAAGTACACAAATGAGGGTGGTATCGCGACGTTTAACCATAAAGCCAATGATAAGGACAATAAAAACAACGTAAATCCAATGGAGAGCTGTGAATTCAATCCCCATACGTTTCCCCCTCAATATTCAATCTGATTCTATAGAATATGAAGGGGGAAAAAAGTTGGTGATGATTTCGGGGAAGTTTGACATAAAAACCCAGCTAATTATATTTCAGGACAACCGTTAAAAATTACCAATCATTATACGATTTTCCATCCAAAAAGGTTTCTTATAAAAGATATTTTAAGGTTATTTTAAGATTACGGGGTTAGGGAAAGTTCAAAAGTTTAATAGTAGTGGAATCTTGATGGATGGGAATTCTAAGGCTGGATGGCAACACATAGAAACAAAATGAATGATATCTCAGTACTTCTACCTTAATTGGATACTGACATTATAAAGGTCAGATAGGTTAAAAGTATAAACTACCTCTAATCGAAGCTTTTGATAGGTAATTAAAAATAAAGGGTCACTTGAAAAAAACGTGACCCTTGTACAAAAAGTAGAAGAAAGGCTAGACATTTTCAATTTGCGATTAGTTAGAAATTAATCATTAAGTTTGTGTAACTATTTCTACAGCTTCTACTACTAATGGAGTTCCGGCTGAGATTGTGCCATTAACACCGTTAAAAGTTAACTCTGTTGCAGAAATTGTATATGATCCACCTTCTTGTAATACACCGTTGATATAGAAATTATAGTAGCCGTGTGTTACTACTGGAAAAGCAGTTGCAGCAGTTCCACTATCATTTAGAAAGGCAGTTGCAAGGATTGTAGTACCATCAGCAACTGTTAAATCTGCTGCTAACACATCAAAAAATCTTGTGGAAGTACCATTAACGTTTACATGAATATTAATAATTGAAAGTGCCATTTTTTCACCTCCTTTCATGGGAAAAAGAATAATTAGCAGCTTCTCATATCACATTTGTTGGAAACCAAATGATTCAATAATGATTGGAGTTCCGGCAAAAATAGTTGCATTAAATGGATTAAGGATTAACGAATTTGGGATTACTTTATAAGCACCGCCTTCTTGCATCACAGCATTGATGTAAAGATTGACATATCCATTGGGATTAAAAAGTTTGAATTCTGTTACTGGATCGCCATTATCATCTGTAAATAAATTAGCAGGAAGAGTGGTTCCGTTTGTTAAATCAATATCTTCTGTAACAATATAGAAATATCTATTTATTGTTGGAATAATAGTTCCTTCAGGGATAACCACTGGCGGAGGTTGAATAGAACATATGTCAACAGCTTTTATACGGGGCAAAAATACTCGGTTATTTTCACAACAACTGTCACAAATCAAATTTTGTGGATCCATTTGTTTCATTATTTGTCACCTCCATTTCCTAATATGTTGGTAACCCCGTAAGTTATAGGCGTTTGTTACTTATTAATTAATAAAGCTAATTCACAAATATTTTATGAATTAATGTTGGAAGGTGATTGGTAATATGTCTATTAAAGAGAAATAAATAATTTTTTTTTAAATGAAAAGATGGGATTTTTTAAATACCTAAAATCAAATGAAAGCTATGAAAATGGAATTTTGAAGAATACGGGGAGATAGATTTTTACCTTGTTACTGACCAATCTGAGTTTAGAGCTAAGGGGAAAAAGTTGGTGATGGTTTTGAAAAATCTCACCTTAAGTTGAAATGTTATATGAATTGATAATTGGAAAAGTATAAATAATATATAGGGTAATTAAGTGGCATCGTACACTAAGACACATGGGGAAATATTTTATCTCAAAGTGGCTTCCATCAAACCCTACTGCTATCCTGGCTATTGTAGCGCTGTACAGGCTACACTAAGTTGGACAGATAAAATAAGGGGTTGTAAACTTTTATGCCAAACAAACCAAGTAAAAATTCAAAAAGGTTCCTTTGATACCGTTCGGTACTGAAGTGATCCCTAGAAGTTAGACGCGGTTATTTCATTTGGCAGCGGTTTGGGCATGAGTTCGATACTCGTGAAAATAACATGCGCATCTGTAGTAGTTTTTTAGATATATATAGCTCAATATCCAGAAGAAGCTATACAAAGAATAGGTGATTAACAACTGTTGAAATATGAAATTTAATATAAATAGTTTTATTAAAGTTGGTTATTAATATAATACTTAATTGTGATTTTGATGTGCTTAAAGAGAAAAAGAAGTGATTATATATAGTAAATTTACTTGAAATATATTATTATAGGTAATTTTTTTGTAGATTTGTGTAAAGATGTGTCATATGATAACTTGATAAAAAGGAGGAATATTATGAAAAAACTGAAAAGTAAGAATTTAACATTAATAGCCATTACTTCTATAGGTACTTCGTTTGCGATGACATCACCAATTTCTGTAAGTGCTACACAAAACACCGGCGAAAAAATCTATGCAATGCAAACGAAATATGAATTCAAAAAGGAGAGTATTAACCTTGCTTCGTAATCTATCCATTTTTAATAAACTAGTTCTTTTAATGTCTATAGCAATTTTAACGGTTGCTCTTATCCAAGTAAGTGGATATATTACTATGAAAAAATTGGAGAATAATACAGAGAATATTTTTATAAATCGTCTAGAACCAGGTATTGTTTTGTCGGATTATAGACTTAATAATCGGATTATTGTATCAGATATGTATCGTTCTTTACTTTTTACTGATGAAACAACTATTACTCAAATTAAAAATGAAGTAACTGATGCGTTTCAAGATAATGAAAAGAATCTTAAAATACTTGAGGCAGCCAATATGCAATCGGATGAGGATAAAATAATAAGTGAATTGATTCTGCTATATCCAAACTTTAAAGAAAGCATGGAGCAAGTCTTTCAGTTAAGTCTTGCTAATAAGAATGAGGAAGCAATAAACCTCTTTAATTCAAGTGCCGAGCCTGTACTTGACGAAATTATGTCAAAAGGTTTAGAGCTGACAGAATTGAATAAAAAAAATGCAAGTATATTGAATATGGAAAGTAAGGCCGAGGCAAGTGAAGGGGTCACGAACTC
Source organism: Lysinibacillus sp. NPDC093692 (assembly GCF_050280125.1). Classification (NCBI taxonomy): domain Bacteria; kingdom Bacillati; phylum Bacillota; class Bacilli; order Caryophanales; family Bacillaceae; genus Lysinibacillus; species Lysinibacillus sp. NPDC093692. Next base: position 178,975 of record NZ_JBNNUW010000004.1, on the reverse strand, counting down.
TCTAATTATATCCATTGTATTAGGAATTTCGTTTGTGGCAATCGGTTTTATCGGTGTACGAAAATATCTAATTTCTCCAATTGAAAAATTAAAATATGCTGTTCAACGAGCAGAGGCTGGAGAATTAAATTTTAGTGTAGACTATGATTCAAAGGACGAGCTAGGCGTCTTAACGTCTACTTTCAGCCACATGATTGCTCAATTACGGGATCTAATTGGTCAGGTGCAACAATCGTCCGAACAGATGGCAGCATTTTCGGTTGAGCTTTCGGCAAGTGCGGAACAAACGAGTGAGGCAAGTGAACATATTGCATCTGTTACGTTAGAGGTAGCAAGCGGCTCAGATGACCAGGTTAGAACGATTATAGAAACATCGGATGGTGTAGATCATATGGTAGAAAATGTCCGAACAATAGCTAAAAATTCTACTAACGTATCAGAGGCAGCTACACAAGCAAAACAACTTTCTGTAGATGGAGATGATATTATTCAAACTGCAGTTCTACAAATGAACTCGATTCAGACATCTATTGGTAGTTTAAGTGATGTTATTAGTGGTCTAGGTGAGCGTTCAGCTGAAATTGGAGATATTGTTGAAGTTATTACAAGTATTGCAGCACAAACCAATCTACTGGCATTAAATGCAGCGATAGAAGCAGCAAGAGCAGGCGAACATGGGAAAGGCTTTGCGGTCGTTTCGGAAGAAGTGCGAAAATTGGCAGAAGAATCATCGGAATCGGCACTGAGAATTTCTGAGCTTATTATAAGAATTCAAGGAGAAACGAAAAAAGCGGTAGACTCCATGCAGTTCACTACGAATGAAGTGAGAACGGGTATTAATAATGTGAACAGCGCAGGTGAATCATTTGAGAAAATTCTACATGCCATCAACGAGGTATCAGTTCAAATTCATGAAGTGTCTAGTTCTGTAGAGCAGATGGTTGCGGGTGCAGGTCAAATGTCCAAATCCATGGAACAAATGAATGGAATCGCCCAAAGCACCGCAGAAGGGACACAAAATATTTCAGCGGCTACGGAAGAACAATTAGCCTCTATGCAGGAAATTACTGCATCTACTTCGGCACTTTCTAAAATGGCGGAAGACTTACAAGAAAAAACGAATATGTTTAAAGTATAAGGATGCCGAATTATAATCACTAAGGATAACAATCGGCTAATATTTGTTTAAAAAGTAAACTCGTTTGCACAACTTGTCTTAAAATCAGCAGAAGAATGATTGAGATGACTTTTAGAGCTGGTGTATTTTATATTTTAAAACATTAATTGATATTACAGGTAAACTTCACATTAAATTCATGCTAACTACAGATTAGCTTTATAAAATATTTAAAAAAGAAACTAATTTTTTGATAGAAAATGGAGGAGTAAACCGCCCTATTGGAGGAATTAGGATGGAGACTGGGATAACAAAATTTGAATCAAATCGAAAGTCTGTGTTAAAAAGTATTGAAGATAAAAAATCTTTCGCCTTAGTATATATTACTATTTCAAGTTGGCATAATTTGAATACTTCTAAATGTATAGATGTGGTTAAGAAGAAATTAGCTATGTATCAAACAGAAGTTGAATGTTATAGAGTATTTGATAAGGAATATATATTAGTCTGTAATGTTCAGTCGCAAGCTCATTTGATTATTCAAGATTTATCAAATATTGAATATTTGAAGATACATTATCTATCTGTTCAAGATAGAAAACTTCCAGCGTTAAATTACGTTAGACAAGTCTATTTGCAAAACACGAATAGTAATGCGATAAAAGAGTACATTTCACATAAAGGTTTATTAATGGATGAGTTTGAAATCGTTTTTCAACCGATATTACACAATAATAGACAAGTATCCTTTGAAGCGCTAAGTAGATGGAAATGTGAAGAACTCGGTCCAATGTCACCAGGTATATTTATGCCGATTTTAGATATAGAGAATTTGGTAGAATTAACCAAAAATATTATTAATAAAGCTGTGGATTTGTTGAAAAGGTATAATGATATAGTTTATGTCTCTATTAATCTAACAGCTTCATTAATAAAAGATATATCTTGGCTAATCGAGCATCTTAATGAAATTAATTTTAATAACAATAGCCGAATTGCTTTTGAAATAACCGAGGAAACCCTAATGGGGATAGAAGTAAGAGAAAATTTAAAAATTATTCGTGATCGTGGTCATATTATATTTATTGATGATTTCGGCTCAGGGAATCTGAATTTTCAATATATCTCTTTGTTCCCCCTTGATGGGGTGAAGCTCGATAGGTTGTTTATTAGTGGGCAATCAAATAAAAAGGTAATTGAAATGCTAACAAAGTTTATCAAAGCTTTAAATCTAAAGGTTATCATAGAAGGTGTAGAAAGTGTTGAGCAGTTTAATTCCTTATCAGAAGCCGAATATGATTCTATACAAGGTTTTTACATATCTAAACCACTAACTATGAATGATTTGTCAATATTTATGAATGAGATTAGATAAACTATTACTATCTATTATTTAGTTTAAGTATAGGAATTACATCTGATTTTATAATAAAAAGAAAGTAAATACACGGGTCAATAGTTCTGAAGTAATTCTTTAGGAAAAATTATCTAAATATTCAGATATATGTAATTTTCCTTCCTGTAATTTATTTAATATATTGTTGTCAAAAAGAATTGTGAGAGTTATCTTAGGAAGATTATTAAAATGTTTGAAAAATGCATGTTAAAAATAGATATACATTAATCAAGAACACGATGTTAGATGCAAACTAGAGCCATATCAAAACAAGGTATGGCTTTTTGATATTTTTTGAGAGGTTGAGTCTGACATAGAAAGAAGAAAAGGTAGTGACACTGCAATGATAAGGACAATAAAACAACGTAAATCCAATGGAGGGCTGTGAATTCAATCCCCATACGATTCCCCCTCAATATGCGATCTGATTCTATAGAATATGAAGGGAAAAAAGTTGGTGATGAATTAGAAATATTTCGACCTAGGTGAAAGGCAGTATGGATTGATAATTGAAAAAGAATTAATAGAATAAAAGCGGTGGAATATGAAAATCGTTATTCTAGTGATTTTACTTATCGATAAAGGCGAAAGCAGACCACTTGGTACATACAGATTAAACCACCAGTTATACAGGTGATTCTGGTTTTTATTGACAATGATAATCATTATCGATATTGTGAAAGTAGACTAGAATCCAAATGTCCACCTATTCGGATTCTAGCGGTTATTTGATCAATTTATACTAGCATGAAGATGCTTAATACACAAATGAGTGTGGTGTCGCAACGTATAACCATATCCAATGCATTTTATACATATTCGTTGTAAATTATCCCAAATTTATCCTTATGAGTTGTTATAATAGTTTTTAGAAATTTAAGATTTATAAATCCGATATTCTTTTTTGTGATAAATAATTTTATGAATGAAGCAGAGGTGAACTATAGGTGAAGCAGGTGTTGGTAATTAAGAATGAACGGTCATTAGCAAAGAAGATCGTAAGCGGTCTAAAGCAAGAGGGCTATTTCATTTTAACACTTCACAATGAAAAAAAAGGTTTAAATATAGTATATGAGCAAGATTGGGATATTATCGTATTGGATTGGGATTCGTTAAGTATATCTGGACCGGAAATTTGCAGACAAATACGGGCTGTTAAAACGACCCCAATAATCATAGTGACTAACAATGTGTCCAGCAAGGACTGCATAGCAGGATTACAAGCAGGAGCAGATGATTATATAAGAAAACCATTTGTGAAAGAAGAATTAGTAGCAAGGATAGAAGTTGTTTTAAGAAGAGGGGACTGTATCCAGCCAATCGAGAATGACTACTTTAGATTTAAAGATCTCTTCGTTGATGCATCCCGCAATATTATGACAAAAGGTGGCGAAAATCTTCCGCTTACTAAGCGCGAATATGACTTACTTGTATTTTTAATCAAGAATAAAAATACAATATTGAGCCGTGAAATGCTTTTGAATCAGGTTTGGGGATATGACGTGGCAGTAAATCCAAATGTAGTGGATTTATATATTGGGTATTTAAGAAAAAAGCTAAAGTGCGAGAAGAAAAACAGATATATTCAAACAATTCATGGCAGGGGCTATTCAATGATTGAATAGTCTACAGTTTGTCCCAGTAATTAATATTAAACATAATCGAAAAAAACGAGTAAAAACAGTTTCAACTAGTTTGCTCGTTTTTTTGTTCTATTAAATCAGATAACCAAGCAGTTTCTGGAAGATATTGAAGAAAAGGAAACTATAAAAAGATTACTTCAGGTATTACTTTTTTGTATCCAATACTTAATGTGAAAAATTAACTTTATTTATTATCTTACATTTTTCACAAGATTTTCACAGAATTAAAGACTATACTGATTCACAGAACGGTTAATTGAAAATGATTATCAATAGCAATTGAGATGGCTAGCAATTACTATCCAATTCAATCTATAGACTTCATCGTTTTCGAAATAAATTACATAATAAGGAGTATGAGTATGAAGAAATCTATGTTTTTAAAATTTGTTGGTATTATCGCAGTTTTGACATTGATGTTAGTAGCTTGTTCAGATTCAAGTAATAAATCTAATCAAGAGTCAAAGTCTAATGAAGATAATGGAAGTAAAGAGGTTGCTAAACCTGCGACAGTAGAAATCACTGATGCCCATGGAACTGTTACTGTTCCTGTAAACCCAAAGAATGTAGTCGCTTTGGATAATAGAACTTTTGAAACTTTAGCTGATTGGAAAATTGAACTAGCAGCTGTTCCAAAGGATGTAATGCCTGCGGATTCACCATACGTAAGTGATGAATCAGTTCAAAATATTGGAAATCACCGTGAACCAAATCTTGAGATTATAGCGGCTGCAAACCCTGAACTTGTAATCGTCGGTCAAAGATTTGCAGACTATTACGAAGAGATCAAAAAATTAGTACCAAATGCAGTTGTTATTGATCTTAATGTAGATGTTTCTGAGGAAGCTGCTACACCTGGGGAAAACTTAGTAAATGGACTTAAAAATTCTACAATTGCTTTAGGGCAAATTTTTGATAAAAATGAAGAAGCTAAACAAGTGGTAGCTGATTTTGATAAAGTTATTGAAAATGCTAAATCTGCTTATAATGGAACAGATAAAGTGATGAGTGTTATCGTTGGTGGTGGGGATATTGGTTTTGCTGCTCCTCATTCTGGACGTGTTTGGGGACCGATGTATGAAATTTTCGGTTGGGCACCAGCATTAGAGGTTGCCGATTCTAGTTCAGATCATAAAGGTGATGAAGTTTCTGTTGAAGCTATTGCACAAAGTAATCCTGATTGGCTTTTCGTATTAGATCGTGATGCTGCAATATCTGGTGAAAAAGATGCAGTTCCTGCTCAGGATGTTATTGCTAACGCACCTGCTCTTCAAAAAACAACTGCTGTTTCTAAAAAACATATTATTTATGCACCAGCAGATACTTACACAAATGAATCAATTCAGACGTATATAGAGTTGTTTGAAAACCTTGCAAATACTTTAGCTAAGTAGTGTAAAGGAGTATAAAAAGTGCTGAAAAATGTAACTTCTAGGGTTGAGATAAATTCTCAACCCCAGTTTTATAACTACAATAAAATATGGACAAGACCTTTTATATTAGCGATTATAGTTGTTATTATTTTAGGTATTATATCACTGTTTACTGGAGTTTATGATATACGTGGACAAGAGGATGGAATGGAGATGTTTTTCATAACTCGTGTTCCGAGAACAGTTGCATTAATGCTTACTGGAGCTGCAATGTCAATGGCAGGACTCGTAATGCAACTGATTACACAGAATCGTTTTGTTGAACCTACAACAACAGGGACTATTGAATGGTCAGGTTTAGGGCTGCTTTTTGTTTATTTATTATTTCCTGCCCCGACTTTAGTTCTAAGAATGACTGGTGCAATCATTTTTTCTTTTATAGGAACTATGATTTTCTTTTTATTTTTAAAAAGAGTTAAACTTCGTTCGTCTTTAATTGTCCCGATTATTGGATTGATGCTTGGAGCAGTCATTTCTGCAGTGTCCACTTTTTTTGGGCTCCTTTTTCAAATGACACAAAGTATTGAAACTTGGTTTGTAGGTTCTTTTGCGCCTGTTCAGGTGGGAAGATATGAATATTTATGGCTAATTGTTATCGTTACTTTGTTTATTTTTATTTATGCGAATAGATTGACTTTAGCTGGACTAGGAGAAGATGTCGCAACAAGCCTTGGCGTTAATTACAATAGGATTGTTCTTGTGGGGACTGCCCTTATTTCTCTTGCAGTTGGAATTGTTGCAGCTGTTATTGGAAACTTACCTTTCTTAGGTCTAATTGTCCCAAACATTGTTTCAATGTATAGAGGCGATGATCTTAGGAGTAATTTACCTTGGGTATGTTTGATAGGAATGGGGACTGTAACTGCCTGTGACATCATTTCTCGAACAATAATAATGCCTTTTGAAGTACCTGTTTCTTTAATACTTGGAACAGTGGGGTCAGTCGTGTTTATTACTATTTTATTGAGACAAAGAAAGCCAAGGAGGCACCGATGAACACATTGGAATATAGAAATAAAGAAAATGTTGAAATCGATTCTGGCCTTCATAATGAAAATAGATCAGCTAGGGCTTTTCGTTCTAAGAAGGAAGAAAGACGTTATTGGATTTTGCTAATAACATTGATTGCTTTGGGGGTCCTTTCTTCATATGGACTTTTAGTTTATAACAATCCAGTTCCAGTAGACTCACCTTCTTTTATCCCAGTTGTTATGAGAAGGATAGTAGCTCTTGTTGCAATGATTATTGCTGCAGTTTGTCAGAGCTTGTCAACGGTTGCTTTCCAAACGATTACGAATAATAGGATTATAACTCCTTCACTTTTAGGTTTCGAAGCACTTTACTCAACCATTCATACTAGTACAATATTTTTCTTTGGTGCTAGTGCATTGATAAATTTTACTGGGATTGGATCATTTTTATTTCAAGTTGTTATTATGGTCTTGATGAGTTTGATACTTTATGGGTGGCTCCTTTCTGGTAAATACGGGAATTTACAACTTATGCTTTTAGTTGGAATTATTATTGGCACTGGGCTAAATTCTGTGTCAACTTTCATGAGAAGACTACTTGCGCCTTCTGAATTTGATATTTTACAGGCAAGATTGTTTGGTTCTGTTAATAATGCGGATTCAGCATATTTTCCTATCGTAATTCCTATGGTAATAATTGTAGCACTATTACTTCTTGCTCATTCTAAAAATCTAAATATATTGTCACTAGGAAAGGATGTTTCTACTTCATTTGGAGTTAAATATCAATCTAGTGTAATTTATACGCTTGTATTAGTTGCTATTTTGATGTCAATTTCAACAGCTCTGATTGGGCCACTTACTTTCTATGGCTTTTTAGTAGCAACTTTGAGCTATCAGGCGGCATCAACTTATGATCATAGATATATTTTTCCAATGGCTCTTGCTATAGGATTTTTGATATTAACGAGTGCATACTTTTTGATGTATCACGTATTCCATGCTCAAGGTGTAGTTTCAGTTATTATTGAATTATTTGGTGGAATAATATTTTTAACTGTAGTTTTAAGGAAGAGGGCTTTATGATAAAAATTGATAATGTTAAAAAGTTCTATACTGATGAGGTAAAAATAGGACCTTTGGATATTGAAATACCAAAAGCGGGTGTTACTTCTTTAATTGGACCAAATGGCGCTGGAAAGTCTACAACACTTTTGATGATTGGAAGACTTTTGGATATGGAGGAAGGTCAAATTCAGGTGGCAAATATGGATATTGCTGAATCCAAATCAAAAGACTTAGCAAAAATTTTAACTATATTGCGTCAAGAAAATCATTTTGTAACTAGGCTTACTATTAGACAACTAGTTGGATTTGGACGATTTCCTTATTCAAAGGGAAGATTAACGAAAGAAGATGAGGAAATTATTTCTAAATATATTGATTTTTTAGATTTGACTAATTTAGAAGATAGATATTTAGACGAGCTTTCAGGTGGTCAAAGACAAAGGGCATATGTGGCAATGGTTTTATGTCAAGAGACTGAATATGTACTTTTGGACGAGCCTCTGAACAATCTTGACGTTGCTCGTTCTGTTCAAATGATGGAGCATTTGAGACGTGCGGCGAATGAATTTGGAAGAACAATTCTGACTGTTATGCATGATATCAATTTTGCTGCCAAATATTCTGATAGAATTTGTGCTATGAAAGATGGACAAATTGCCGCTTTTGGGACTGTAGAAGAGGTTATGGACTCAGAAATTTTGACAGATATTTTCGAAACAAAAATAGAAATTATCGAAGGTCCTTATGGGCCACTGGCTGTTTATTAGTGACAAAATTTTAAAAAAAGAAGCAGCTTAAAAAATGAGTATGCCAAAAACTAATAGAGAATTAAACTGTAGCTTGCATAGTTCATAACTGCTACTCTAGTTGAAGTTGCTGTCTGTATTTTACAGGCGGCAGCTTTTTTATATGCCATTGCCTACGAGAAAGATTGAAGTATGTCATAACGAGAAATTTAGTGAATTAAATATACTCTGATGTTTTTCAAGGAGTAATATAGAAAAAGGGTTACAAAACCAAAGTAAATAATTAGAAAAAACAAAACTAATAATTGAGGAGAGAGTGAAAAGGAATCTGCTTATGCAGTTTTTATTAGAGGATGGATTTATTAAATTATATTGAAAGTACTCGACCGTATAGTGCCATCATCATTTTTACTTGTTGCGAGAAAATGGCTATGATTTTGGTGACCCTTATTTATAATCTTTCTTTATTTAGCAAAAGACATAGTGTCTTATTTTGTATTGGACAAATAAATGTTTATTTTACAGAATCTCCAGACGATACATTTTGGCGAATATATGCCAATTATGCAGCGATGAATATCGTCTCTATGATTGTGTGGACGAAAAAATATGATGAACAATCTTTTGATGATGCATTGGAAAGAATCCATCTCATTTTAGCAAATCATGATTATTTTAATTTGGTTCAACCATTACGGTATAAGTCCATATCTTGAACTAGATGAGTTGCTGTAATAACGGAATCTTTCGTTTCATGTGGTTGAGCACCTTGCCAAAATTTATTTTGTAAACGTATAAACTGAGAGCACAATCTAATCTATAATTGCACTCTTTTATTGGAATAAAAAATATGCTCAAACTACAAAATGCAAATACATTAACTCCCGTTAACTGCTCAAGAAACGAGGTTTAATTTATAACTTTTACCCATTTGATTTTGACTTATTCCTAGGTGCAAACCACCCGATTAGGGCAATACCTACTAATACGCCATAGAAAATCATAGTCCAGGCAGTACCGTGAGGGAAGTGAGGATCTAAAATACCTATATCCTCATGGGCGAGCGTTATTATAGCTAGTTTGACACCAACCCATGCAACTATTGCATATGCTGTTATTTCTAATGCTGGACGTTTTTCAAGTAGTTGCACAAACCAAGTTGCTGCGAATTTGATTAGGACTAGTCCAGCAATCCCTCCAAGAACAACAACAATAAATTGCGCTCCATCCATACCTCCAAAATTACCTAAGGGAGAATCGGGAAGACCGAGAGCTAAAGCAACTGCAGCTAGTATTGAATCGATTGCAAAAGCAAGGTCTGCTAATGCAATCTTCCCAACAGTTGGACCAAAACCTTTACCAGCGGCTTCCTTTTCATCGTCCTTGTGAATATTCTTATTATCTTTCCCAAACAGTGCCTTAATGACATGTTTTAATCCTAGATAAAGAAGATAGGCTGCTCCTATTGCTTGAATCTGCCAGACATTCGCAATAAAGGATATCGCAAAAAGTGCAGTAATTCTGAAAACTATAGCCAAAATGATTCCGTAATTTATTGCTCTTTTTTTCTGTTCTTCGGGTAAATGCTTGGCAATAACTGCAAGTACAAGAGCATTGTCTGCCGATAATAATCCTTCTAACCCAATTAGAATTAGCAATGCCCAGGCATACTCTAACCATATTGACTCCATTTAAATAATCCCCAACCTTTTAAATATAATGACAGGTATAGTCTCGATAATTATAGAATTTCCTAATTAGCAACTAAGTATACTTAGAGAACATTGAAAAGAAAACAAAAAAGTGTGTTTAGATTATAAAGAGAATTAAAAATTGGAGGGATATCTGGACTGATCCAAAGATAACGGTTGCCTTATTAAAAAGATGGCAAATAAACGGAGGACTTTATAGAATTTCAATTTCCAACAGAAAAGAAAATTTTGTTTTAGAAGTTGAATTTATTAGTTCAGCAGGTAATGTCCAATACTTAGGGAATGTTCTAATTTAGCGATTAAGACATACTCATACTTTATCTTCAGATTTAAATCGAGTATTACACAATAATAGAAAGATTGAAAGGCTTAGGAGTTATTCCTAAGCCTTTTTGAAGGTTTTCAATGATGAAAATTATAAATATAACATTGGCGACCTCATTAATACCCGAAGTCATCATCACCCGATTCATGGCGAAGATAATAAGAATGATTCGACAACAGCTCTGTCTGGTAATATGTCTCTCCGATATTGTCGGTAGATTAGACACCCATTTTTCTACGGGTATTGCTTGTTTTTTTCGTTTGCTGACTTTTCATTTTTTTTGTTGAAAGGTCGGCATGCTTTTTTCCTTTATTAGCAGTGGAACTGTTCTTTTTGTTTTCAAGCTGCTTTTTCACTGCCTCTTGCAGGCTGAATTTTTTTGGTACTTCAGATTGATTATTCTCGGTCATAGGAAATGCTCCTTTTTGAATATGATAGTTAGTCCAGTATAATCTATTTTTTATTATTTGTGAAACTTTCCACTTTAACTTACAACAAGTGAAGACATTTTTTTACTAACAGAGCAAAATAGTTCAAGAAGGTCTTCGGTTTTAATGGTAAAATATGTTTATTTAGGAGGGGTTAAATGGATAGTATTTTCTTAATACTTATGGGCTTTTTTATTGTTAGTGCAAATATTATTGGATTTATATCCTATAAGAAAAAGAAAAATCTATATTTTGCTGCTTTTACAATATTATTACTAGCGGTTTTCTTTGGTACAATAGGAAGTTTATTAGCGCTATTTATTATCCGAGATGCTTTTGCAATATTTTATGGCATGCAACTAGGATACTTTTTAATAATGAATAGTATGATTGTTTTTATTATTGCAATTTCAGTAACTTTAGTAAAAAAATATAGTGGCCGAAAAATGTGATTTACGAATCTTCAACTAACTAATAAAGGGGAAATTATGAAGATTGAAAAAGGGACGAAATATAATACAGTCGAAATTGAATCTTTATATAATGATTTAAATGATTATCTTGATTCCCATATAAATTACCCTGGATGGAAAAAAGGAGTATATCCTGTAAAAGAAACTGCGATGAATGGCGTACAGGAAGGGAATTTATATGTGATTAGAGATGCTAAACAGATTGTTGGTACTGTCATATTACGACAGAACAAGGATTAGGTTATTCTAAAGCTAATTGGAATATTGATTTAGATTATAAAGATATATTAGTTATATATACTTTTGCTGTACATCCTACTTATCTCAAAAAGGGAATTGGGAAAAGACTAATGGATTTTATTATTCAGTATAGTAAAGAAATGAATATTAAAGCTATTCGTTTGGATGTATATGAAAAAAATAAACCTGCTATAAAACTTTATCGAAAATATGGGTTTGAGTACATTGATACAATAGATTTAGGATATAGTGAATATGGTTTAGATAATTTCGAACTTTATCAGAAGATTTTATAAGTTCTAGTTTTAAAAGGCAGTTAGTCTATAAAGATTGACTGCTTTTTTGTTGTCTAGAAGGTAGTGTAGAGCTATTTCTTTCAGTATGTAAGATAGGTTGAGTTGTGAATCAAATCATCTAAACAAACGGAGTGCGTTAGGCAGCTCGTTTTTTCTTATTGAAAAAACGAGGCAGTACTTTTTATCAATTTCTAAAATTGATTAAGTAGCCTTCTTTATGGTCGTTGTGACGGTTGGACGTTTCAACTAAAGACTTGAATATTTATTACCTCGAATTCATTCTAGCAGGAACTAATATGCTACAAGTAAAATAAGCTGTGCTTCAGTAATTTATATGCTAGTGCGAATGATTGATGCAATTGCTATATATGATTAATAGGTGACCAGTACAAACGTTAATCGTAATAATAAAGTGACGCTAGAAAATGTTCAAAGAATTTTATAAAAATGAAAAAACCGTATAAACTAAAAGTTAATACGGTTTTTAGTGTTTATTGATTTTTTTTATCAAAGAATAAATTTAAATCTGTTTTGTCAGTATCTTCAGCTAAAGCTGCGTGGATATACTGGTTTAATTCTTGTATTTTTGCTTTTTCAAAAAATGGCACACTTATATAATATGGTGTCCCTGATTTTTCTATGCTTAATATTGTTTGAATTCCACTTCCGGCAATTCCGATACCAATAATTAACCAAAATAAACCACCGATAAGGCTTCCATCCATAGATGAAAATCCAAGTGAAATAATAAATAGACCAATTATTATTGCTTTAAGATTATATTTTGAGGATAACATTGATCCCGAAATATTCTTTAGAGGTATATTTTGTTCATCTTTTCCTGCTGGAATAAATCCTAGAATTGTGTTTGATAAATTGGTTTTTACAAATCTGTTATCAATTTCTACGGCTCCTTTCACCCAAAAAAATAATAGACTTGTTGAAAAAATAATTTTTTTCATGTTAAAGCTCCTTCTTTATTATATAAAATATAGAAATACTATTATATTTTCTCTCAATTTTATATTTATGTAAATAGTTTTAGTGAAAATTTACTATATTTTTTTGTTCAGGGAGATAAATATAGTGCTCTTAGTTGTGGTTTTGTTTGTGGTAGATTGATTCTTAAGGCTGTTTAGTATAGATTGTTGCCCTTTCCAAAGTACTGATTATGGTGAATGCAATGCATTTTCAGAATGGTTTTCAATGAAAAAAAGTTATGAAATAACTTACAACCATATCTTATATATAGTATAACTCGTATTGATTAATTCGGTGCCAATAGATTATGTATGTTTTGCCGAATATATTATCAATGATGAAATGATACTTATTGGGATTTGAAAAATAGACTTGAACCTATATCGGGTGCGAAAAACAACTACAATTTAAAACCTTTGACAATCATAAATCTTAAAAAACTATGTTAAACTACCAATTAAAATCTGTATTTGAGACACACATTAAACACTTTTTAGGCTGCTTGATTCCCATATATAATGGGCGTTAAGTAGCCTAATTTTTCTTGTACCGTTTCTCATGTTGATTTGAAATTTAGTTCGATAAGAATTTTTTGTGAATTTCTGGGCATTTAACGAAATTGAATAAAAGTTTTTTTGAAAAAATGAACTATTTATAATGCTAAATTGTTACTTGTGTAGAAATCGGAAAAGGAGGTGGGATTGTGGAACAAATTAGCGATGAGAGGGTATTGTTTCAAACATATTATAAAGACGTTTTCAGAGCTTGCTATTACATGCTTCAAAATAAATACGATGCAGAGGATCTTTGTCAGGATGTATTTGCAAAAGCTTTGAGTGAAGATTTTCAAGCTATACAAAATCAAAAATCTTGGTTGCTTAGTATTGCTATGAATATGTCTCGAAATTATTTAAAGAAAAAGAAAAGACTGCTATTAAAAGAAAATTTTGATTTCCTATCATTTATACGAGTTGACAATACCCAAAATATTGAGCGAACAATACAGCTCAATGAAAATAAAAGTGAGTTAGTCGATTTAATGAACAATCTGCCTGTTCGCATACGGAAGGTAATGGTATTGAAATATGTGCATTATTGTAAAGATAGAGAAATCGCTGAAATTCTAAAAATCCCTGAGGGGACGGTTAAATCGAGACTTTATAAAGGTAAAAAATTAATGAAAAAGTTTATCCAAGTAGATGAAAATTTGTTACTCGAATGGAGGGATCATCATGAGTAATATGGACGATTTAATAAAAGAAAAAGTGAAGTACGATGAAGTAGAATATCCTAATGAGAATGAAATGTGGAGTAAAATCATCCGTAAACAACGAAATCATAATTATAAAATTAAAAAACATAGCTATAAACCCAAAATTATATTAACTGCCATTATGTTTACAATTGTTTTATCAGCCACACCTGTATTTGCTAAATATACAACAGAAATCTTGGACTGGATGCGAAATATGAATAGAACAGGCGTTATTACTTCTTTAGAAAATGGCTTTGGACAGGAAATCAATAAAACTGTAGAAAACGAAGCTGGTGTATTAAATATTCATAATGTAATTTCAGATCAAAATGGGACTACTATTAACTTTAGCTTAGACATTGATCACGATTATCCAATAGATTATGGAGACTTCGAACAAGCATTACTCAAAATAAATGACGAAAAAGAAATACAGATGGAAACAAGTGCAGTATATAATCAGGAATCGGATAAATTAGTAGGGATCCTACATACAAATGAGGAAATCCCACATAACAGCCATGTTACACTTCAACTTGGTGGTGTAAAGGAGATACAGCTGAAAAGTGTAGAGTTAAAAAATGTAGTTCAATCGAACGCGTTCCCTGAAAAGATTACTATTAATCAAGATGGAGTATCACAAATAGAATTTACTTCAAATGGATATCAAAACGGGCAATATACATTGGATTATCTTATCGACCTGGAAGAGTCCAATAACATAGAAGACGCATATGTATCTTATAAAATTCAAAATGAAACCATTGCGAGTTTTGGTGTCACTCATAAACGTCCTCAAGCAAATGTCATTAAAAGAAGTGATTCACTAGAGATACAAAAAGAAGCGGTAGAAAAATTAGGGATATTTTTAAGTTATACTGATACAGTAAGTTATAAACCAGAAACGTGGAACCTGGATTTTAAATACAATCAAGATCTTGCTAAAAAGTCTACTTTTGTTATGGATATAGACGAAAAAGTTGAGGTAGGCTCACAGCAACTTCAATTTAACGAGCTTGTGATTACACCGAGTAATGTGAAGCTTTATTTTGATGAAAAATATACAGATTCTAACTCTAATATAGCTCATTTCAATTATCGTCAGATTAAATTACGAATTGGTGAACAAGAATTGTCAGGAAATTATTTTGATGATTATCTTTCCTTTGAAACACAGGAGCTAATAAAAGATATTACGAATAAAGAAATTTCACTTACTTTAAATGATGCGAAGGTTTCTTATGAAGCTGAAAAGCAAGACAAAGTAGAGCTAACAAATATTTCTGATGTGCCAAAGACTATAAAAACAGAATTAAACGGGTATCCAATTGATATTACCTACTATACAAAAGGTAATGATTTAATTGTTGAATCAGAAAGTAAGAACGAGCAATTTGGTGGTATCACACAAAATGTTATTTATCAGAATGGCAAAAGAATCTTTGCTGAAACTCGTTCTAATGATGGGGTGTTAAGAACACATAACCAAGTAGAAACATTTAAAAATATAAAGGAAAAAGATATTACATTAAACTTCTTCCTTTATACTGTCAATGAAGATCGAGCTAAAACTATTGTTTTACATTAACTCGTTTTAACTTCTTTCAGTACGTGTTTGAAAGTGAAACGGCAGTTACAAGTGTTTTCGTAGCGACAGTACACGACTGATTGATGTTTTATGGCAGTTTAGTGAAACTGTTTGTACGACATCCAAAGGTAACGCTACTTTAAGGCACTTGATAATAAAAGGATGATTCAATAGAGTATAGAAAAAGCGTGTTTTGAATAATTCAAAACACGCTTTTCTTTTCCTTATATAGCATTAAATTCACTCCTCTCAGTTGCTGCCATTACTATTCATTGAAAAAGTAATAATAATATATTATAAAGGAGCAATAAAAAGATAGGAACTTAGATCTAATGAAAATTGAAATTAGTGATATTACACAAATGCGATATGAAGAATTTCTTCAGTTTAAGATGTTAGGAAACCCTAATTATGTATTTGATATTATCTTTCCGGACACGATGAGTTTGCACATGGAAACGATTCAAATTTGGATGGAGAAAATTGATGCATTTCCAATATACTTTTGTATTCAAATTATAAATATTCATACGAATGATTTTGAATTAATTTGTAATGAAAACAGTTTAGATTTTGAATATATTGGAAAATTCGAAGGTTGCTATTCTTGAAATTTTAAATAGTGAATCATTTTCTGTTATTTTCCCTTTTATAAAATTAACAGGTAGTATGGAAGATTTAGTTTTTTGGTCTTCTAGGAGGGACTGCTTTTCAGTTGATAAAAAGAGACGTCCAAGAGGATTGTTTGATCTTGTAAATATAAACTTCGATGTTGAAACGACTGTCTTTAGTCTAATTCAAGCTGGTACTTTGTTAGAAGTTTATTCTAACAGTTCTTTTTTTAATTCATATGAAGATATTGTTAACTCGCTACCAGATTTCTCAATACCAATAAAATCAGAAGAATAATAAATAAAAAATACACCTATTGAATGATGCTATTCATCTAAACGTGAGTAATAAATTATTTAAGAATAATATTTTTCTCAATGTGGAACCTTATTAGGGTTAAATTATTCTGCACCATTTACTCGAATTTTTGAATCTGTGCTCTAGGACATCGCTTTTTTAACTCAACGATGAACTCGAATGTATCCTTTAGTGAAATCTTGATACCTTTAAGAATAGTTAGCAAAAAACTTTTTATAGATATTTCACCAACATTTAGAGAACTAGTTAAATATTTTTCAAATAAAGAATAATTGTGATATTATTTTAAGAAACATGATTTTAATAGCGGAGGATAAATTTTTTATGAAAGTACTTGTAGTAGATGATTCCGTGTTTTCTCAAAAAACAACAATACAAACATTAAAATCTATTTACCCTGATGCTGTTTATGAAACAGCAAATGACGGTGTTGAAGGTATTGAAGTATTTGCAACTTTTCTACCTGACCTTGTATTTATGGATTTATTAATGCCTAAGATGAGTGGACAAGAGGCAATTAGACAATTATTAGAGAAATATCCAACGGCTAAAATTATCGTGCTTTCAGCTGACGTACAATTGGCGGTTCGTGACGAGGTTTTATCTGCTGGAGCGTTAGCATTTATTAATAAACCGATAAATGTTGCGAAACTGAAGGAGATAGAATTATTGATAGAAGGGTGATTTAGTTGTTGACAACAACACAAGAGGATATATTGAAAGAGCTGTATAATGTATTTGTCGGTGAGGCAGCTAACTTATTATCAGAAATTCTTCAAAAAAGGATTTTTTTGTCAGTACCAGAGATAACTTTACTAGGGTTACAAGAATTAAAGTCTGGCAATCAAGAAGAGCTGACTCCTGTAATAAATGGTACAGTACTATCTACCTCTTTAAAGTTTGGTAATGTCTTTTCTGGTAGAGCAGATTTTATTTTTCCGGCAGAGCAAATTAAATATTTGACTGCGCTTTGCTTAGGGGAAGAATATACAGAAGAGATTGAAGAGCTTTCATTTAATGATGAGGATTTTGATGTTGTAAAGGAAATAGGCAATATCATTCTAAATTCTATTATGGGTGGTATGGGAAGCCTGCTGAAGATGAAACTAGAGTACGATGTGCCACAGGTAATTTTACATAATGAAGGAGAGTTTTATAAAACACTGACTAGCTCCGGGGATAGCAATGTATTATTACTTTATGTAAGTTTTGATGTAGATGATTCAAAGGTTCTAGGCATCATTTTAATTAAGTTTTCATTAGAATCAATCGAATTTTTAATTCAAAAAGTGGACGAGATTAGTAGGGATTTGGATGAATGATTTATATGTGGCAATCGTCAATCAGCTAGATAATGGCATTATTTTATTGGATGAGCAATTGAACATTCAATTATGGAATAAATGGTTAGTCAAGTACACAGGTAGAAGTGAAGAAGAGGTTAAAGGTTTACCGATCACAACAGTTGTTCCACGTTTTGATAAAAAGATTTATGCCTATATGTTTGAAAAGGCTTTGTCGGATAAACAAAAAAGCTTTTGCTCAGCAGCGATGCATCAATATTTTGTGGAAAATAAGTGTGAAAAGATGAAGCCACCTCGTCAAAATATTTTAATTCAACATATACAAATAGAACATACATCGTATTTAATGATAGAACTTTATGATGTATCTAATCACTATAAGCGCATTCAAAACTTAAATAAGTATTTAAAAAGTTCGATTGATTTTTCCAAAAATCTGGAGCACTTTGTTTATTATGATAGTTTAACGAATTTACCGAATCGTAAATTTATGTTAGATCGTTTAGAGCGTTTAATCGAAGAAGAGGATCAGGTATTTTCGCTATTTTTCATAGATTTGAATGGCTTTAAAGCAGTAAATGACCAGTTTGGACATCTACAGGGAGATTTATTACTGCAAATGTTTGCGGAACGGTGCAAGCAATTTACTCAAAAGCAGGAAGTTTGGGCACGTCTTGGCGGAGATGAATTTGTGTTATTAGTTGAACATATCACTACGGCAAATGAAGTTGAACCGTATACAGAAAAAGTACACGAGTTATTACGGGAGCCGTTTAGCATCGAGGAACAGCAAATTGTGATTTCAGCAAGTATCGGCTGTGCGCGTTTTCCACAAGATGGGGCTACAGCGAAGCAATTATTGAGTGTAGCAGATAATCAAATGTATCTTCAAAAAGCAAAAAAAGCATAAATAAATAGATTGTCGAGCTTCATCAAGGTACAATTTTGGCATAATGCGGCACTCTTGGTTTTGATACGTATCAAAACCAAGAGTGCTTTTTGTTTTGATTAAGATCGATGTTACATATTTAAAAGGTGATATTGTTTTATGATTACAGAAAGTTTCAATGAATTAATAACAAGCGGATTCCATGTCTAATTAAGATATGATATCCGCTTGTCTCTTTCATTATAATGCTAAAAAAGGACGAACAAAATGCTAGTACACATAAATAAAGGTTCTGCTAGCAATTGATTTACACAGCAAAAGGACACAAAATAGTTATCTAATTAATAAACGTAATAAAAATGTCGGAAAATAACACAGAAATGTCACAAAAATAATAAAGATATCAGTACATTTAAAAGATAATATTCCGATATTTAATAATATCTAACGTCTATATTCATGATACATCCATTATTTAGAATAAAAAAGTAATTTCAAAATCCAGAGTAACTTTATACAAAAATTTGAATAATAAATTAATCCTCTTTTTTAAAAAAGTAAAAGCTCTATTAAACCAAATGTTATTTGAATAGTAATACTAGAATAACATTAGGAACTCCCGAAAATATTATTGTAATAGAGCAATTGAGAAATAGTGGCAGGAGGAACAAAATGAGAAATTTTTTCGAAGATCAGTACATAAATATTGATCAGCAACTAATAACCTTAGTCAGTGAAATTAGTGAATATAAAGGTATGTTGACCGCTTATAAAGAGCAAAGACCTGATATATTCACTAGCCTTGAAAAAGCTATACCCCTACAGTACATAAAAAACTATATTTCAGTTTATGAGGACATAAAAGTTTCAAATAAGCGATTAAAAGAAATTATTTTAGATGATATGATACCCCAATCAATTTCGGAAGATGCGATTTTTTGTTATTATGAAACTATGACTCTTGTACATAAACAATCTCGTACTTTTTCTATAAGTCCAGATACTATACAAGAATTGCATTTTCAATTAATTCATTATAATACCTCTGACAGCGCGAAATGGCGCCAAAAGCCATTTTCTATTCCAGGAATTCCTGAAAAAGGGATGCACACGATTTGTTATCGTCCTCTTCCACCTGAAAATGTTCCACAGGCTATAGAACAATTATGCAACCAGTACAATTTATTAAACCGCAAAAAAGAGATGCCTACACTTATATTGATCGCTCGTTTTATATTCAATTTTTATTGCATAATCCCTTTTAGTCAAGGTAATGGTAGATTAACATTAATGTTCTTGCAATTACTATTAGTAAAAAGCGGACATACATTTGTAAAATACGTTTGTTTAGATGAATATATAAAGAAAAGAGAATCTGAATACTATGAAGCTATATTTAAATCATCGGTTAATTGGTACTGTAATGGACACAATATGAACTTTTGGTTAAAAGAGTTCTTGATGATTATTTTAGAGGCTTATAAAGATTTACATAGCAGAGTACTGGATTCTATATGTAAACATACTAAGGTAGAACGAATTCAGAATTTCATTCATAATCAACAACAACCTTTTACAAAAGATTGCATTCGGAGCATTTATCCAGATATAGCCGAAAGTACAATTAGTAAAGCTTTAACTGATTTACAATTATTAGGCGAAATTAAGCTTATCTCAAAAGGAAGAAATGCGCGCTGGATGACAGTTCAATCTTAGTCTATACCTTTTTAGGTAGGCTAATAAGTTTTTACAAAACTAAATAAAAATCTAATTAAAGAACCGATTGCCAATCTTCAATAAGCAATTGGTTCTTTACATTTCAATCTAGAAACATGAAAAATCTCAAAAGTGCCTTGTAACTACAAAGTCAATGATACCCCTCAATAATGAAAATTAAGTAGGTACCATCTCACAGCTAATATCTATTACCAGAAGAGTCTTATTGGGAATCAATATATGTAAACTTCAACTTATTTCAGCGGGTATCCAAACACCCGCTAAAATATAGGAACTCAGTCTAAGAAAACCACGCTATGGCATTACCGAAATGACCGACAACCTGCTGGCCCATGCCTAAGTACAAAGCCGATTCCAGACATAATTAAGCCAAGGAATAATTAATAGAATTATTCCAATTCACATAATTCATCCATTATTAACAAAAATATGTCATTATTTAGTCGTCAGACGACTGAACTTCGTTATATTGTGACACATTCAGATGAATATTGTTAATATTAATCCATTTTCAGACTCGGAATTACAGTGAAATAACCTATTTTAGCGTGAAATAGGTTAATTCCGTCGTTATTTGCTAAAAAATGTGTACATGACTAAAATTTACATCATAGGAAATAGAAAGAATTTTTCCTAAACTCAAGTAAATTGGGGGTGCTCAAACTAAATAAAAAATCGTAGGAATTATTTTGAAAAATATCATATAGGGAGGAAAATGGAATGAAAAGGAAATTAATTACAGGATTAATGATAACATCCATTGTTGCTACAGGAGTTGTTCCTGTACATACTTTTGCAACGCCTATTGCTCAAGCAGAACTTCAAGAAGAGAACATGACTCTTTCTTCATCTTTAAGAAAATTAGGTGCACAATCTAAGTTAATCCAAATGTATATAGACCAATCTTTAATGAACCCGAATGTACAGCTAGATGAAGTACCAGCTTTACATACAGATCAATTCCTAATAAAACAAGATATGAAAGAATGGACATCGGAACTCTATCCAAAGTTAATTCTAATTAATTCAAAAAGTAAAGGATTTGCCACTAAATTTAATAGCTATTATCCAACATTAAAGGAATATGTAGATAATAAGGAAGATAAGGAAGGTTTCCTCGATAGGCTAGAAGTCCTTCAAGAAATGGTTATGACAAACCAAGAAGGTATTCAATATCAGATTAATGAATTAACAGATCTTCAATTACAGCTTGATAAAAAACTTAAAAATCTCGATACTGATGTGGCAAAAGCTCAGGAAGTACTTAGTTTAGAAGGAACAGGGAAGATAGACAAGCTAAAAGGTGAATTACTAGATACTAAAAAATCAATTCAAAATAATTTGCAAGAAATAGCGTTTCTACCGGGAGCTTTAAATGAACAAGGACTAAAAATATTCCAAGAGATCTATAGTCTTTCAAAAGATATTATTGAACCAGCTGCTCAAACAGCGGCAGCAGCGTATAACAAAGGAAAAGAAATTAACAACGCTATTTTAGAAGCAGAGAAAAAAGCAGAGCAAGAAGCAAAAGAAAATGGTAAAACTGCTTTAGAGATTGAAGCTGCTAAAAAAGAAGCGCGGGAATCAATAGAAAAAAATAATAAAGGTGAAATTGCAGCTGCAGCAGCTACAAAAGCGAAAGAGCATGACCTTATGAAAGTAATTGACTCAGAAAGAATCAAGAAAACATATAGTACCTTCGCTGAAGTAAATAATCTAAAGGCAGAACAACGAGCGTATTTAAATGATTTAGAGCAGCAAAACCAAAAATTATATGATTTAACAACGAAACTATCGATAGCAGATTTACAACATTCAATGCTTCTACTTATGCAACATGATTTACATACATTTGCTAGCCAAGTGGATGTAGAACTTGATCTATTGAAACGCTATAAAGAAGATTTGAATTTAATAAATAGTAGTATCACAAAGTTAAGTACTGATGCTGATACTGCTAACAATTTATCTCAAAAAGATACATTAAGACGATTAAAAAATTGTATTGGTCAACTTGAAGAACAAGTTCATAAATTTTGATAGTTTATCGAAAAAATTAGGAGGGATTAGATTTGAAGAAATTTTCATATAAGGTGTTAACCGTGGCCACTTTGGCAACGGTTATAACTGCAACTAACAGTGGTACTATTCAGGCACTTGCGCAAGAACAGAGCGTTCAAGAACAGAAAATTGAGAGTTATTACACATTAGGACCTGAAGGACTGAAGAAAGCGTTAGCTGAAACAGGTTCTCATATTCTTGTAATGGATTTGTACGCAAAAACAATGATTAAACAACCAAATGTAAATCTATCAAATATTGATTTAGGTTCTGAAGGGGGAGAGTTAATCAAAAATATTCACCTTAATCAGGAACTGTCGCGAATCAATGCGAATTATTGGTTAGATACAGCGAAGCCAAAAATTCAAAAGACAGCACGTAATATTGTAAATTACGATGAACAATTTAATAATTATTACGACACATTAATAGACACTGTAAAAAAGAAAGATAAGGAAGGGCTAAAAGAAGGTATTGGTGATTTAATCAGTTCGATTGATACAAATTCAAAAGAAGTTACAGAAGTCATAAAGATGTTAGAAGCCTTCAAAACAAAGCTATATACAAATACTATAGATTTTAAAAATAATATTGGTGGTCCAGATGGGAAAGGTGGATTAACGGCAATATTAGCGGGCAAACAGGCATTGATTCCACAACTTCAAGCTGAAATTGAGAATCTACGTTCCACTCAAAAAGCACATTTTGACAATGTACTAGCATGGTCAATTGGTGGTGGATTGGGAGCAGCTGTTTTAATTATTGGAACTATTGCAGGAGGGGTAGTAATTGTTGTGACAGGCGGAACAGCAACTCCGCTAGTTGTCGGCGGCCTTACAGCTCTCGGTGCAGCTGGTATTGGTTTAGGAACAGCAGCTGGTGTTACAGCATCTAATCATATGGACTCCTACAACGAAATTTCCAATAAAATCGGAGAATTAACGATGAAAGCCGATTTCGCTAACCAAGCAGTTATTTCACTTACTAACGCCAAAGACACTTTGACATACTTATATCAAACAGTGGATCAAGCGATCATGTCTCTAACGAATATTCAACAACAATGGAATACGATGGGGGCAAATTATAAAGACTTATATGATAATATCGATCAAATGCAAGACCATAAGCTCTCTTTAATACCTGATGATTTAAAAGCGGCTAAACAAAGTTGGAATGATATTCATAAAGATGCGGAATTTATTGCAAAAGACATTGCTTTTAAACAAGAAGATAAAAATTGAAAATAAAAAACATATAGGAGGAATATTAAATGAATAAAAAATCTCTTTACAAAGTACTCGCTGTATCGACGTTTTTAACTTTGACAACAACTTCTGTAGTCTCTCCAGTAGCAGCATTTGCAGAGACAAGTAAAATTGAGCAAACAAGCAATAGTGATACGTCTCTTTCAGCAAATGAAGTGAAGATGAAAGAAACTTTGCAAAAGGCGGGGCTTTTTGCAAAATCTATGAATGCTTATTCGTATATGTTAATTAAGAATCCAGATGTGAACTTTGAAGGGATTAAAATTAATGGATATCCGGATTTACCAGGTAAAATTGTACAAGATCAAAAGGATGCTAGAGCACACGCCCTTACATGGGATACAAAGGTAAAAAAACAGCTTATAGATACATTAACAGGTATTATTGAATACGATACAAAGTTTGAAAATTATTATGACATAATTGTAGAGGCAATAAATACAGGAGATGGAGAGACGTTAATAGAAGGGATTACAGATTTACAAGAAGAGATTCAACTAAATCAAAAGTATGCTCAACAATTAATAGAAGAATTAACGAAATTAAGAAATGATATTGGACAAGATGTTAGAGCATTTGGCAGTAATAAAGAGCTTTTACAGACAATTTTAAAAAATCAAGGGGTTGCAGTTGAGGATGATCAAAAGCGCCTAAATGAAATTTTAGAATCAGTAAACTACTATAAGAAACTAGAGTCTGATGGCATAATAACAATATCTGTGCCTTCTATTCCTACGTGGATTGCTGGTGGTGTTATGCTGGGGATAGCGAGAGATCAATTAGGTCAATTAGAACCGTTATTAGCACAATTAAGACAGACAGTTGATTATAAAACAACATTAAATCGTGTAGTTGGAATTGCACATAGTAATATTAGTGAGATGTACAATGCACTCGATGATGCTATTAATGCCCTTACTTTTATGTCTGCACAATGGAATGATTTAGACTCTCAATATTCAGGAGTATTGAGACATATCGAGAATGCATCTGATAAGGCGGAACAAAATAAATTCAAATTTTTACTACCTAATTTGAATTCAGCTAAAGACAGCTGGAAAACATTAAAAGTGGATGCAGATACATTAAAAGCAGGGATAAAAGAGTTGAAAATATAACTCGTTGTCACTCCTGCTAATTAATAAAATAAGAGGAAATAAAAGAGCGAGAAGTTAGTCCTTCTCGCTTGCTTTGCGTGCCCACTAAAACGTGCGTGATCTAGATTAATAAATCTGATACGACCTGAACAATTAGCAAGAAAAAAATGATTGGTAATAAAATTTGAATCCATCTTGTTTTGATATAAGGGATGATCTTTAAACCTAAGAATGAGCCAACGATAGAGCCAATTGAAACAGGAATGGCGATTCCCCAATTAACTATGCCCGTAAAGTAGTAAAAGAGAAAGGCACCTGTACAACTTGAAAACGTAATCATTCTTGTTAACTCAACTGCTTTTATATAGGTATATTGCTTTTTAAGGTGATAGGTTACATTCATTAGAGCTGAGCCTGGTCCAAAACCACCATCATATATTGAAACCGCAAATGGAATAAATTTATTAATTGGTTGTTCCTCTGTCTCTTTAATATCCTTTACCATAAATTTATTACTGCAAATCACAATGAAAAATGCGAAAATTAAGAAAACACAAGCTGCAATATTCATGATTTGTTCTGATAATCGAGTCGCTAAAAATGCGCCCAATACACCTCCTAAACTAGATATCATCATTAAAGATGTGAATTTTTTTAACGATAAATGACCTTTAATTATAAACGACACGACATTTGATAGAGCTGAAAGTCCTGTCGCGAATTTATTAACAGCTACGGTTGCATGAATCGGAATGCCAATAAGTAACATTGCGGGTAACAAAACGAAGCCTGCAGCGCCGAAAAGAACACCAATGACTGCTGCGAGTAAGCCAATTGTAAATAAAATAAATCCATTTACTGAAAACCATTCCTGTAGTAAAATTTCCATCAAATCACCTCTACACCTAAATTACTGCTAAACAATACATAAAACAAATATATAAAAATTGCTTATTCATAAATTAAATTTATGGATAGGGAGGAGTGAATGAAATGAATTTGCATGCATTAAGGATTTTTACAAATGTAGCAAAGCTTGGTGGAATTACTGCAGCGGCTAATAAAATGCTGCTTAGTCAACCAGCTGTCACAATTCAAATACGGAAATTAGAGAGCGAAATAGGGGTAAAATTAATTGAAGGAAAAGGGCGTGGCATTCAATTAACGCCTGAGGGGAAGTTTTTGTATGAGCAGGGAATACGTCTATTTTATTTAGAAGCACAAATTGATGAAAGGCTCGGTAAATTTTTAGCGAAAGAAGAAAAAATACATATTGCTTCTTCCTATATACCGATAAACTATATACTCCCGTCTATTATAGCAGCGTATAAGCTTGCTAATCCTTACATTGAATTTTTTGTGTCGCTAGGTAATGTAAAATCTGTGGAAGAGCAAGTTCTTAATTATGAAGTAGATTTTGGTTTTGTCGTGCAAAATAAAATGGGTCACCCTGATTTACAGTTTGAAAAAATAGTAGATATCCCTTTTTGGTTTGTTGTGCACCCATCACATTCTTTGGCAAATCAAACTGTCTCCATTTATGAATTATCGAATGAGGACTTTATTTATCGGGAACGTGGTAGCTCGACGCTTGATTTATTGGAGTCAGTTTTCTATACGTATAATTGTCCATTACCTAAATTAGGACTTCAAATGCAAGGCTTACATGAATCGATTAAAGTAGTGGAAGCAGGGTACGGTATGACTTTAGCACCGTCCTACAGTGTAACTGAAAGTATATCAAATGGAAAACTGGCTAGGGTGTATGTAGAACGTGCAAATATTCAGCAAAGTTTATTTATATGTACACGCAAATCAGATATAGAAAAGCATCCATTTATTCAGTATTTAAAAGAGCATTTAAATGCTATTAACTAACTAGTTTAAAAGAAATAGAACCAAAATCGGGAACTAGTATTTGAATGCTTATTCGCGATTTTTTTCATAGAATTGCTCTCTTTTTTATTTCCATTCCTTGTCATAATAATATATAGTAATTGTACTCAAACACAGTGAGTAAATTAGTTCTTTAATAATAAGGAGGATATCATGGGGAGATTAGTTCATTTTGAAATTCATGTAAGTGACATGGAACGAGCAAAGAAATTTTATGGAGAGGTTTTCGGATGGTCATTTCAAGATTGGAGTGATTATGCAGGAATGCCTTACTTTGGAGCGGTGACTGGTAATGCAGACGAACCAGGAATCGATGGTGCTTTAATGCAACGTCAAAGTGCTTCTCCAGAACCAAATCAAGCTTTAAATGGATTTGCTTGTACAATGGGTGTGGAAAATTACGATGTAACGGAAGCTAAAATTATTGAGAATGGCGGCACGGTTGCAATGCCGAAATATGCTCTTCCTGGAATGGCGTGGCAGGGATACTATATTGATACCGAGGGCAATATATTCGGTATTCATCAGCCTGACAAAAATGCAAAATAGCACCATTATAATTTAAAATTATGTTTTTAAATTCAAATATAATTGAATAACTCAGAACGCTTGGTACTAGAAACCAAGCGTTTTTTGTCACTTCACAGATATTATTAATAATGATTGGCAGAAGAAAAGACGCGTAAATGATAGAAGTAACCTTATTTATGCTGATGCTCAGCAATTGTTTTTAAAAAACATTCCATCGAATTTGTCATATATGCATCTTTTCGTCGAATAAAGACGGTTGAAATAGTACCGTATTTTTTAGGAATTGGATGACAATAAACCTTGCCTGTAGTAGAAAGATGTTCAGCGGCTGATTGTGGTACAAGTGTAACCCCAAGACCGATGGCAACACTGTTTAAAATTGTCTCTAAAATATTAAATTCCATAATTCTTTTTGGCAATAAACCCTCATTTTTGAGCCAAAGTTCTAGCTTGGAACGATAGCCACAACCTTGATTAGAAACAAGGATAGGTGTAGTCATAAATTCTTCTATGCGAAAGGATTTGTTTTGTGAGATGAGAACGAGATTCTCGGTAAATACATCATATTGTTCTAAAGCAGGATGTTTAATCGGCCCAGTTATAAATGCACCATCTAATTGGTGATCCGCTACTTCTTTAATAAGTTCCTCAGTTAAACCAGCTTGTAGTGTTAAGTCGACATTCGGATATCCTTTATAGTAAGACGCTAGAATGGTAGGTAATATACTTACTGTTTCGACTGTACCGATTTTTAAAGTACCAGTTGGTGTATCACTATCTAAAAATACTTGTTTCATTTCCTCGACATCCTGCAAAATTTTATTAACGTAAGCAAGCATTTTTCGCCCTTCTGGATTTAATGTCATCCCTTTCTTATGGCGATAAAATAGCGGCGTTTTGAGCTCCTTTTCTAATAGCTTTATACGTGCAGTTACATTGGATTGTACATAATTTAATTCTTTTGCAGCATGGCTAACGCTCCCGTTATTTGCGACGCTTTTGAAAATCTGTAAATCTCGTAGTTCCATCTAGCTTTCCCCCCTTAAAACCTATCATTATAAATGATAGTTAACATCACTTTCAATCATTTTACGTGATGTATTTTCTTTTTTATAATTCTCATTGTGCATTTAATTTCTTTCAGGGATGTCCAAACATTCGCTGAATTAGAGGAACTCAGTCTAAGATCGCCACGTCCTGTGGCAACGACTGAGTGACCAACATCATGTTGGCCCAAAGTCTCCGGCGGATGTCACGTGATCGGAAAGGAGTTCTGAGGGGATGTTAGCCTAAAACCATCGCATCTATGCGATAACGGCTAACTGACCTGCATCGGTAAAAACGCCACGTCCTGTGGCATTACCGCAATGACCGACATCGTGTCGGCCCTCGTGTTGCTGACGCTACGTTAGCACTGCGCTTTCGCACAAAAAACATCTGCAGCCCTATGCACAAAGCCGATTCCGGACGCAATTATGCCTTGGCATAATTGATAGTAGTTATATAGAAACGAGGAAAAACAGTGAGAAGAAATCAAGTAGTAGTAGGCGTGATCGCATGTTTAATTGCAAGTATGTCATGGGGAGCCATGTTTCCAGTAGCAGATCATGCACTTGAATATATAAATCCGCTCTATTTTTCAACTATTCGATATGGAGTGGTATCGATTGTATTAGTCATTTTATTATGGATGAAAGAAGGGAAGAAAGCATTTCGTTTAGAAGGGAAAGGTAAATTGCTCGTCTTTTTTGGGACGATGGCATTTACAGTTTATAATGTACTTGTTTTCTTAGGCCAAATGTTAATGGGGAAATCTGGCGTTATGGTAGCGTCGATTATGGAAGCACTCATGCCGATGATTTCGATTGCAATTCTTTGGGGCTATAAACATGTGAAACCGAAGAAGTATATGATTAGCAGCATGATCATTGCTTTTGTTGGAGCTATTTTTGTTATTACAAAAGGCGATATGGGTTTCTTTCTTACACTAAAACATAATCTAGTTTCGCTCGCACTCATTTTAATTGGTGTTGTAGGGTGGGTTATCTATACAATGGGCGGTCAAACATTTAATGATTGGTCTACGCTCCGTTATTCTACATTAACATGTGTATTTGGCACAGCTGTAACAGGTATCATCACAATAATCATGACGATACAAGGGGTTGTATCAGTCCCAAGTACGGAAACGATTTTTGCTATTAAATATGATTTATTGTTTATGATGACATTGCCGGGTATTGTAGCATTGCTTAGTTGGAATTACGGTGTGAAAATCCTATCATCCATTAACGGGATTTTATTTATTAATTTCGTTCCAATAACTACATTGGTCATTATGATGATACAAGGATACAACATAACAATTTTTGATATAGTAGGGACCTTACTTGTTATTTCGGCTCTTATTTGGAATAACATCTGTCAGCGTAGAGAAGAAAACACGATTTTGCAGGTTATGCATGAGGAAGAAGAATTGCGGCAGGCTGTTTAATATTCAATACTTGTATTTTTGCACATTTTTAGTAAAAATTTTTTTATATAAGAGAGCATGTTTTTATTAATTTAAAAAACATGCTCTCTCTTTATTGGATCTGTAATAGATTATTTTCATTGTTTAATATATGGATACACTCTTTATTTCATTGCCTTATTAGAAAATAAACTTTATGATGGTAATGATAATCGTTTTCAATTAGAAAAGGAGAGTGTAAATTGACAAAAAGACATCTTATAATTGGGATGCATTTAGCAGTGAATGGTGAGCAAGGCAAAAAAGGTGCGTTAATTGATGAACATATTGCATTTGCAAAGCGTGCTGAGGCAGCGAAATTAGATTTTGTATTTAAGGCAGATTATTTAATAGCGCATCCAGAATTAATAGCTAAAATGAAAGGAACAGTAGGGCTAGATCCAAGTTTTTTAATGGCGACGGTGGCAAGAGAAACTAAACAAATTGGTTTGGTAACAACAGTTTCAACATCATTTAATCCACCTTATATTATTGCGCGCCAATTACAATCCTTGAATTGGATTAGTGAAGGGCGTTTAGGTTGGAACCTAGTAACTTCAATTGATGGAGCATCTAATTTTAGCAACGAGTTGATGCCTACGTCAGAGGAGCGTTATGCAAAGGCAACAGAATGTAAGGATGTTGTACAGCGACTATGGCACAGCAACCCTTATGAAATATTAGAGGCAGATGGAGATTTAGAGAAAATTAAAGAGCTTGTGAAGCCAATTAACCATGATGGAGAGTATTTTCATGTAAAGGGACCATTAAATATACCTATGCATCCAGCAGGTGATATTCCTCTATTCCAAGCAGGAGCATCGGATACAGGTCGCCAATTTGCAGCAGCAGTTTCAAATGCTATTTTTGCTGCCACGCCAGATATAGAAGTGGGTATTGAATTACGTAATGACTTGCGCAAGCGAGCTGTTGAGTTAGGGCGTTCAGCAGATGACATACGTTTATTACCAGGATTGTATTTCTTTATTGGTGATACATATGGGGAAGCATTAGAAATGCACCGTAAAGCACACGAGCATTTAACAATTGAACGTCGCTATAATGCCCTAGAATCCGTAAGTGGAATGGATATTCGTCATTTAGCTCTAATGGATTGCGTAACAGCAAATATGTTACCGCCTGAAAATCAAAAAGTACGTAGTAAAACGCATGCACATCTCGTGCGCCGATATATTATAGAAAATGAGCCAACTGTTGAAGAATTGTTAGAACGTCCAGAGGTAATTGGCTCTGCACATCTTGTAGCAATTGGTACACCACAAGATATTGTGAATCAAATTGTGAATTTTTATGAAAAAGGAGCAATGGATGGCTTTATAGCTGTGCCGGGTGGTCCTGCAAAATCTTTAGATTTATTTTTTAGCGATGTTATTCCGAACTTAGTAGAACGTGGTTTATTCCGAGCTGATTATGAAGGTAACACATTGCGTTCACACTTAGGATTAGATGTATAATGAACGATCGAAACAATCGAAAGTAGAAAAGAAAAGGGCAAGACGGTGTGAATAAATACGCTTGGTCCTTTTCTATTATTTATACTGAATTTTGTTTGATATTCTCTAATAGATGTATCGCATGGAACACATTTTTTGTTATAGTGTTTGAAAAACTAGAGAAAGGGAAAGTGCGTTATTATGATGGGAATTTTAGATTTAGAACGATTAACAAATTTATCAAATGAACAGTGTGAAATTATTTTAGATGTAGCCCAAAACCTTCAAATAATAGCTGACCTTTCTCAAGCAGATATTTTTATCAACTGTCTTTTAGAAGAAGATAACGCCTCTTTAATTGTAGCTGAGGCAAAGCCTACTACTATAGCATCTTTATATAAAAAAAGTTTGCTAGGGAAAATAGCATTTGAAGAAATGGAGCCAGGTGTATTATTTAGTTTGAAAACCGGGAAACCAATTTTTGGATCAAGAGGAATTACGGAAGAGCGTGGAGTCATGCAACAAGATATTGTTCCTATAAAAGACCTTTATGGGGAGACCATTGGGGTATTAATAAAAGAAAGAGATATTTCACAGGTAGTGCAGAACGAAAGAAATATAGAGAAGCTTATGAAAGCGACTAATAGCGGAGACAAGCAAGGTGTCTTTCAAGCCATTGTCGTTCAGGAAATTCATCATCGTGTTAAAAATAATTTACAGGTTATTTCTAGTTTATTGAGATTACAAATGCAACGTACTCACTCGGAAGAAGTGGCTGAGGTATTTAATGACAGTATATCTCGAATATCTAGTATGGCTTTAGTTCATGATTACTTGGCCCAGCGTGGAATTGAGGAAGCTGATATTAAACTTTTAATACAACAAATTTCTACTTTGTTAGTTTCCTCGTCTATTATTCCAGATCAACATATTGCTGTGTCTGTAGAAGGAGAGTCGATATTCTGTCCTTCAGATAAAGCAACAGCTGTAGCACTGATTGTTAATGAGTTAGTTCAAAATAGCATTAAACATGCTTTTCCTTCAAGTAATTTCGGGAGAATTGCTATTAATTTGAGACAACGAAAGCAAATGGTTAAGATTA
Source organism: Lysinibacillus sp. NPDC093692 (assembly GCF_050280125.1). Classification (NCBI taxonomy): domain Bacteria; kingdom Bacillati; phylum Bacillota; class Bacilli; order Caryophanales; family Bacillaceae; genus Lysinibacillus; species Lysinibacillus sp. NPDC093692. Next base: position 146,522 of record NZ_JBNNUW010000004.1, on the reverse strand, counting down.
CAGTAACGGATGATGGATGTGGAATTGGTAATCCTTTTTCGATAGGCGATCTTTCATCTTTAGGATTACAACTTGTAGAAATGTTAGTTGAAGAGAAGCTACAAGGCGTTTTTTCATTCCCTATTTCTGAGAAAGGGACAAAAGTTTCAATAACCTTTCCGATTGTATCTACCGAGGCTAAATAATACTAATCAGGGAAGCTGATATTGTTTTCGAACTATTTACAAAATATTTGCTAGTAGTGTAGAATGAACTAAAATAATAGCTAAGGCAAAGGCGCCTTTCACGCCCGAAGAAAATTTCTTCAGGGATACGTGGAAGCGCTTTTTTTGTTTAATTGCAATCTTTAACATAATAAAAAGGGGTGTTAAATGATGAAATTGTCTTGCGTAGTAAAGGGAACTCATTATACGTTTTCGTCAGTAAAGGAGGTACTTGCAAAAGCCAGTGAAGCAAAATCCGGGGATGTGATGGCTCGTGTAGCAGCAGAATCATCACTAGAGCGTATGGCAGCAAAAGTAGTACTTAGCGAGATGCAACTGAAAGAAATTTATGAGAATCCGGTTATTCCATATGAGATCGATGAAGTAACACGCTTAATTTATGATGATATTAGCAACACGATTTATAAAGATATTCAAAATTGGACAGTCGGTGAACTAAGAAATTATATTCTGTCATCTGATACAGGTACAGATCAGTTATTGAAACTTTCAAGAGGACTAACAAGTGAAATGATTTCAGCAGTTGCTAAACTAATGTCAAGCATTGATCTTGTTCTTGCTTCACAGAAAATGAAATATCAAGCACATTGTAATACGACAATTGGAGAGCCTGGTCGTTTAGCATTTCGTTGTCAACCCAACCATCCAAATGATGTCCCGGAAGGCATTTTGTATTCAATAAAAGAAGGATTATCCTATGGAGCAGGTGATGCAGTTATTGGTATTAATCCGAATGTGGATACAATTGAATCTGTCAAAAAACTTTTGACACTTTCACATGAATTTATTGAGAACTGGAAAATTCCAACACAAAATTGTGTATTAGCCCATATAACAACACAAATGGAGGCTTTAAAACAGGGGGCGCCTATCGCACTAATGTTTCAAAGTTTAGCAGGTACACAAAAAGGGAATGAAGCGTTCGGTATATCTTCAAAAATTCTTGATGAGGGTTATGAGATGATGGCTCGATATGGTACATCTGCTGGCCCAAACTTTATGTATTTTGAAACAGGACAAGGTTCGGAAGTATCTTTAAATGCTGATTTTGGGGTAGATATGCAAACGCTTGAATCAAGAAGTTACGGTTATGCACGTCACTGGAAGCCTTTCATGGTGAATACTGTTTCAGGCTTTATTGGACCGGAGACACTCTATGATGGTCGCCAATTAATTAGAGCGGATCTCGAAGATGGATTTATGGGGAAATTACATGGCTTACCAATGGGTATTGCACCCACTTACACAAATCATATGGATGCCGACCAAAATGATCAGGAAGTTGCAGGTATCATAACGGCAGTTGCAGGTGCAAATTTTTATATGGGAGTACCGGGTGGAGATGATGTCATGCTGAATTATCAAGATACAAGCTATCACGATGATGCTAGTTTGCGTGAGATTCTAGGATTACGACCACTTCGAGAGTTTGAAAAATGGTTGGAGAATATGGGCCTAATGGAAAATGGGAAGTTGACAAAACGAGCAGGAGACTTATCAATTTTTGATTGAGGAGGGGGAATCAAAATGGATATTCAAGAAATTCGAGATATTGTTCAAAGAGTAGTAGAAGAAGTACAGAAAAACATGAATTCGCCAAAAAACGATACCGCTCAAACTAAAGAAGAAGTCATACATTTTCCAGAAGGACGTATAAAAGGGGTAGACAAGCCGCATAACGCGGCATCCATTGAACGAGCACAAAGTATTACACCTGCACGTATAGGTATTGGTCGAACTGGCACTCGAATGTTGACGACAAGTTATTTGCAATTTTTAATTGACCATGCAGCCGCACAGGATGCTGTATTAAGAGATGTCAGTGATGATTTTCTTCAAAAGATGGGTTTACACAAGCTGGAAACACAAGCAAATGATATGAAATCTTACTTAATGGATTTAGATGCTGGCCGAAAGTTATCAGATGAATCTATGAAGTATCTTGAACAAAATGGGGATAAAGGAAAAAATGTTCAAATTATTGTTTGTGATGGATTGAGCTCCTCGGCAGTAGAAGCCAATGTAGCTGATTTACTACCTGCTTTAATACAAGGATTAAAATTAAAAAATATAAGCGTTGCAACTCCATTTTTTATTAAGCGGGGGCGTGTGTGGGTGCAAGACGAAGTGGCTGCTATTGTTAATTGTGACCTTGTTATTTCGTTGATTGGCGAAAGGCCAGGTTTAAATACAGATGAAAGCCTGAGTGCTTACATGATTTATCGGCCGACCGAAAAAACAGTTGAAGCCGATCGGACGGTCATTTCAAATATTCATAAAGATGGGCTGACTTCACTTGAAGCGGGTGCTTATTTATCTGATTTAATCGAACAAATGCTTTTAGCAAAGTGTACAGGCGTTTCATTTGCGCAACAAAGGAATATCAACATATAGAAAACTTCCTGCAAGAAAGGTTGTGGTGTGATGAAAAAACGGATTCTAATTGCTGAGGACGAACCAATTATCAGGCTGGACTTAAAAATATTGCTTCGGAAAAACGGTTATGAGGTAGTCGGGGAAGCAGGAAATGGTGATCGAGCGATCGAGCTCGCTTTTAAATTAAAGCCAGATCTTGTGTTAATGGATATAGAAATGCCAAAATTAAATGGGTTAAAAGCAAGCGAAGTTATTGGGCGGCAGTTAGATATACCAGTGTTGTTGATTACTGCATATAGTCAAAAAGAATTTATAGAGAAGTCTAGGCAAGATAATATTATGGGCTATTTAGTGAAGCCCGTTTCTGAAGGCAGCTTAATTCCCGCAATGATGATTGCATTACAACAAGCTAAGAGGACACAAACATTAAAACAATCTTTACGATTAACACAAGCAAAAATTCAAAAGCGAAAGATGATTGAACGAACAAAAGGGCAACTTGAAGGATGAGGTTTTTTATAAAACGCTACAGTTAAAGCAAGTGATGAAAATATTTTTCTACTATAACAAACTTAATCTCACTTAAACTAGAAAGGTTAAAACTTTCTATATTTAGGTGAGATTTTTATATTCAAAAATAATACAGGTCATTGTGGTGGAGTACTTGAATGTATAAAAGTTTCTCTCTACTTAACCTAATGATACATAAGGTTAAGTTTAGTAGAATAATATGAAACTATTTATAAATCTCAGTCGTATAAAAAAATAAGGAGCTTCTGGATAGAGAAATCTACGTGAATATAAAAACAATATTTATAAAGGGAAGTGTGTTATGCAATTCGAAGGTGCAATGTTAGAATATCGTTTGCAAAAAGGTAAAGACAAGTTTGAACCAATCTATTATTATACTAATATTGACTTGCCACAAATTTTAACAAGAAGAGAATGCGAATTTTTTATTAAAGAAGGTAAGACTTATAAACAATTGTCTTCTGCTATTGAAGATGAATTATTCGTGATTTATGTAGAATTGTATGAAGAAACACCAATGGAAATGCAAGAGCTCTTATGTGAAGGTATTAAACTTGAAATTCGTGAGTTAAACGCCTATAAAAATCATCCGTTAATAACATTTGAATATATGGCGAATCATTTAGATATTTTAAGCATGATCGGCAGTATATATACATATATCGAAGACAAGGAATGGGAGCGGGACTCAGCTGAAATTGATGAAGACCGAGGTGTGTATGTTTTATATGTTACGCCAACAGGATATATGCTTGCAACATAGGAAGGTGGATTTTTAGCATGAAGAAAACAAAGAAGATGATGACAGGAGCATTAGCAGCGGCGGCTTTGGTAACGTTAACTGCTTGTGGAGAGGAAAGGGGCTATGCAGAGCCAGCAGGGACGGATTGCGATGATTGGGATTGGGATAAGGAGACAGGTACGTATTATTGCGATGATAATGATTCAACTTATGCGCGTAGTTACTACCATGGTGGGAAATATTATGGAACAAAAACATCATTACAAAAAAGTGCTGACTATAAAACATATGTATCGAATTACAAGTCAGGAATAGGCAGTGGTTCAAAAGGCGGTTTTGGAGGGTAATGATGAACCGATTTCGAGAAAATCGACAACATTTTTTTAGCCAAATAAAGGATTTTTGGCATGACATATATGGGATGGAATATGCTCTATTTGATATTAAGAGAGAAAATGCAGAAACGATTAATAGGATTCGCCAAGCAACTGACCAGATAGGCCATATTTTTTATAAGTCGGCTGCTTTGTTGCGTATGGTAGATGATGAGACACTTTTGCGCCTTGGATTTCCCACTGAAACTCACTCCTTCATCCGTTTGCAAACACTACCAGTTGAAAGTGTCATTGCTCGTTTAGATTTAGTAGTGACCGATGAACAAGTAAAATTGCTTGAAATAAACGCAGATACACCTACATTTATAAAAGAAACTTTTTTTGTGAATGGAAAAGTGTGTGAACAGTTTGAGATGCAAAATCCAAACGAAGGCTGCGAAGACCAGTTAAAACAAGCAATTTTGAAAGCTGTAACGTCGTCGTTTCGTACGAGGAGAAAATATGAAGCTAGCAATATTGTTTTCGTAGCACACTCGGAACATGAAGAAGATAAATTGACAACAATGTATTTAAAGGACCTCTCTGGATTACAAAGTCAGTATATGGACTTTAGTCACCTACAACTTGTAGATGAGCCAATTCTAGAAAATGAAGAAGTTGTCCTACCACAAGGTCTTTATGATAGAAGCGGAGAAAAAATCGATGTTTTATATCGACAGACGTATCCTATTGAACATTTGATATATGATGAAGATCCAATAACGAAGGAAAAAGTGGGTCAATCGTTAATGAAGCTAGTGGAACAGCAAGACTTAGCCATTGTGAATCCACCTTCTGCTTTTTTACTACAATCTAAGGCAATAATGGCACTCATTTGGGGGCTACATGAGGAACGACATTCTTTTTATACACCTGAAGAACATAACGCAATACATAAATATTTTTTACCAACTTATCTAGATCCAGATGTTTTTTTACAACAAGGACAAAGTTTTGTGAAAAAGCCTTCATTTGGTCGCGAAGGAGACACTGTTGAGATTTTTTCAAATACAGGTAAAAAAATTGCGGAAGATATTCATAAAACATTTAAAGATGAACTTCCTGTTTATCAACAATTTATAGAGCTACCACAAACTATGATTCAAACAGAACAAGGTCCCAAACAAGCACATTATATGTATGGTTGCTTTTATATTAATGGTAAGGCAAGTGCAATTGGTATTCGCGCAGGGGGACAAATTACAGATAACGGATCTTATTTTCTACCAATAGGCTATTAGAAAATTGTAAGAATTTAAGCGTAAAGTAAAACAAACTGAAGCACGATAAAAGGAGTGTGTATTGGAATGGGATATTTCTCATTAGATAGTTTTTTAAATTTTTTATTATATACAGGGACAGGGTTAATTCTCATTTTGATTGGGATTGTTGCATTTGCTTTTACAACAAAATTTTCAGAGTGGAACTTAATTAAAGAAGGCAATATGGCAGTTGCATTAAAGCTATGGGGAAAAGTGATTGGATTAGGCATCACATTATATACAGTATGGTCTTCAAGTGTTCATATACTTGATGCTTTTATTTGGGGGTTAATCGGAATTGCTACACAAGTAGTTGTGTATTTGATTATTGAATACGTGTTAACACCAAAAACAAGCTTGGAGAAAAAAGTGGAAGAAGGAAATACTGCAGTAGGCTTCAGTTTATTTGCAGTGGGCATTACGGTAGGATTAATTATAGCAGGAAGTTTATCGTATTAATAAAGTATATTTGATAAAACTATAATAATGCATTAAAGGGAGCATGTTTTTATGAATGAAAACATGCTCTCTTTATATTTAATGTTCACATCTGACGCCGCCTAGTCGGAATGAAAATCAACGACACGTTATGGTGATGAGTAGAAATATAGAAGGGATATTTCCTTGTATGCCGAAATAAACAAGAGTACAAATAGAGAGCAATATTTCTATATAATTGTACAATTTAACGGTGACTACCATCTTATAAGGAGTGATGTAGTATGTATATAAAAATAACAGGTTGTTTTATTAGTAGGGGAATACTTATTTAGTAGAGAGTTCGTGATCAAGGATTTCTCTACTACTAGAGGAGGAATCGGAAATTTGATTAGTTTAAGATCAATTGATCAAAGTAATTGGGAAGCTTGTATTCAACTGAAGCCTAAGCAAGAACAGGAAGCATTTATTGCTTCGAATCTGTATTCAATTGCAGAAAGTAAATTTTTACCACACATGAAGATCAAGGCAATCTATTGTGAAGATATACTTATCGGTTTTGCAATGTACGGGATCGATTCGGATGATGGAAACTATTGGGTGTATAGATTTATGATTGATGAGCAATTTCAAGGACGTGGACATGGCAAGAGCGCAATGGAATTGATTATTGAAAACATCCGGAGTAGAGATGATCGGACTGACGTCATCTGGCTCGGGTATCAGCCAGACAACGAGCAAGCAAGAAAACTATATGCCAGTGTGGGTTTTAAAGAGTCAGGAATGGCACCTTGGGGAGAAATGCTAGCAAAATATAGTTTTCATTAGAATGTCTAAATGAATAATAAATGTTGCGTAACTAATGTTTACTTTGCTCCCATGTCGCAATAGTTTGAATTACAATTTATAAATCTATGTCAATATAAAAAAGTAGCATTTTACACAATGTAAAATGCTACTTGGAAAAAGGAAAACTATGCTGTTTTCTTTTGTTTGGATACGGGAACAGAACGATTTAACTTCTTTTAGTGGGTGTCCAAACATCCGCTGAAAAAGAGGAGCTCAGGCTCAGAACTTCACATCCTGTGAAAACGCCTGAGTGACCGACATCGTGTCGGCCCTCACGCAGGCCTAAGCACAGAGCCGATTCTGGACGCAATTATGCCGAGGCATAATTGATAATACTGTTAGCTATCATTCCAATCATGATAATGATCATTCCGATTAAAGATAATCCAATAGGCCAAGAACCGTTTAAAAAAAGGATTTCACCTAGAACAGTAAATATCATTGTTCCAGCTTGTGTTGCCTCTACTGCCCCTAACAAAGAAAGGTTATTTTTCGCTAAGTCCGTAGCGAAGAAAAATGTCATTGTGGCGATAACACCCGAACATAAAGCTAATAAGAATCCTTGCATGATTTGCCCAGATGTTGGTATGCCAGTTGTAGTCCAACCATAAATCGCTAGTATAATACTAATAGGAAGGCTACCTATTGCCATGCCTAACACGCGTTGAAATGTATCTAAGCGACCCGCAACGACTTCCATCATTTTTCGATTACCGAAAGGGTATAAGAATGCAGCGATGACTACAGGGAGGAAGCCAGATAAAAATTGAGAAACAGTAATATCCCCAGCTTCTGTTAATTGCATACAAATGACACCTGACAAAATAAATAAAGAAACGAGTAAGCTTCGCATAGGGATTTTACCGCGAACTTGTTTAACCCCAGACTTCGTCTCCAATGTAATAAAAAATAACGGAGATAATAACAAACCAGCTAAAATAGTTATTTGCCATGTACCTGCTACGAGCCATGCAGGACTAAACACAGCAGCATAGCTTAATAATGAATAAAATCCAACCCCTGCTATTGTGCCATAGCCAATCCAGGCCAAAGGATGTTTACGCATTTCTACCCATAGTGGACGAAGGTTTTTGCGAAATAGGACGATAAAGAATAAAATGGGTAAAGCGAATAAAAATCGGAAGGAAGCAGTCCAAGCCCAGCTTGTTCCTGATACGTTCATAACTCGATTTATAATAAATGTAGCTGAAAAAAACGCAGAAGATAAAATACCTAATAAGATAGCACGCATTTCGTTCGCTCCTTTCTAAATATATATTATAATATAATTATTTAGATGAAAAGTAAATTATAATATACCGAAAGTGGGGTTTGTATGAAAGAACAAGAGGATATGCAAACAAAAGAAGTAATTTTGCAAGTTGGTCAACTGTTACGACAAATAAGGAATGAACAGAAATTAAGTTTAGAAGAGTTAGCGAAAAAAACGGGTGTTAGTAAATTAACATTAGGAAAAATTGAGAGAGGAGAAACGAATCCTACATTAGGCGTCATTTGGAAGATTACAAAAGGATTATCTATTCCGTTATCACGGCTTATGGTTATAGAAGATATAGTAAATGTCGCACGCTGCGGAGAAGGATTTATTATAGAAGAAAATCAAATGTGGCGATTAGAGACTATATTTCGTTACAAAAAAGAAACAGGATTGGAAATGCATCGTGCTTGTTTGCAACCGAATAGCAAATATGAGGCAGAACCTCATCATGAAGGAGCTATCGAATATGTAACAGTAATGAAAGGGGAAATTTCCATTCAAGTTGGACAAGAAATATATGTATTAAACGAGTTTGATTCGATTCAATTTGAAGCAAATAGAAAGCATAGCTATGAAAACACAGGAGATGAAGTTGCAGTTCTCCATTTAACCATGAAATATTTATCTTAAAAGCTGGAAGAGGTAGAATCCATAATCGTAGTTGATGGTAGTAAACTATATAATATTTCAATAAACAAAATCCCGAATATTGAACGTTATTCGGGATTTTGCTTTTCTTATTATATGTCTTTCATTTTCCAAAAGCTGCATTCATCATTATAAAGTGAATTTTTTAAGCTCTACAGACAATGTATTTGTCATGTCTTGAAGTTCTGAAACCTTTTCACTAATTTTCTGGAAGGAGTGTAGCTGCTCTTGGGTAGAAGCAGATATTTCCTCTGTTCCTGCAGCAGTTTCTTCCGTAATAGCTGAAATGTTTTCAATAGCACTGTTCATTTGCTGGCTCATTGCACTTGTTTGTTCCATATCCTCGGTAAGATGCTGTAACTGATCATTAATGTCTAGCACATGAGTTGCAATTGCTTCAAATGACTTCTCTGTATCCGTCATCGATTGTAATTGTTCTTTTGATAGCTGATGTCCCTGCTCTGCCGTAGAAAGAATGAGCGTAATGCCATCTTGTATATGTGTCACCATAGAAGAGATGAAAGCCGTTGCTTTTTCGGTTTCATGAGATAGTTTTTTGACTTCCTCTGCTACAATTGCGAATCCTTTTCCGGCTTCTCCAGCACGTGCAGCTTCGATGGCAGCATTTAATGCTAAGAGATTTGTTTGATCAGCAATAGCATGGACTGCATTAGCGGCACCTTCAATTTCTGTTGTAAATTGAGAGAATTGAGTAACAGCCTCTTTGATGTTAATCGAAGTGGATGAAATATCCTTCGCAATAGAGGATTGCTTTTCTAGTGAACTACGACCATGTTGGACAGCAGTAAGTGCCTGGTTGCCGTTTATGGCTGATTGTTCACTTGTCTGCTGAACAGTAGTAAATTGATCAGCCATCGTATTCATAAGGACAGCCGTTGATTGGATATCTTCTGATATCGTTAGGCTTCCTTTTGCCAATTCGTCTGTTGATACAGCAATTTGTTGATTGCCCTCGTTAACGGTTTCAATATAGCTTGTGACATCCTTTGTGAAGAGACCAACATTTTTTCCTACATGATCAATGGATTGTACGGTGTTTTTTAAGTTAACAATCATTGTGGAAAAGTTCTCAGTTAATTGATCAACTTCATTTCGACTGCCTTTTTTAAAGGATAGGGAAGAGGTGTCAATGGTCAAATTCCCTGCAGCCACCGATTGTGCATAATCTACAATTCGGTTAATCGGATTTGTAATTTTTTTCGTTGCGACATACGAAAAAATGATAGTAGCAATAATTAGAAGGATACTACCAATTATTGCTGTTGTAGTAATGAAAGATATTTTTTGCTTTGCCAAATCATTCGTTTCTTTATACCATTCATTTGTTTCTTTTTTTAGTAGATACATATCATTCAAAATACCAGATATTCTTATTGCTTGTTTTTTTATTTCAGGACGATTGTGAGCAAGGAACCCTTCTTCTGAAGCCTTCGCTAACTCGTCATATTTATTATCGATTTTTTTGATGATAGCCTTATGCTCAGCGACTTTTGAAATCGTTGAGAGTTTTTCTAAATTTACTTTCGTTTCTTTTAAAATGGAAAGAGCTTCATTTTTATTGGCCTCACTATCTAAATAGGTGTAATTATTTAGTGATTGGCTCGCTACAACTAAACTTTGCTCAAGTTCTTTCACTGCTAGTAATAGTTCTGTATCATCTTCTGCAGTTGTTTGTATATCAGATGTTTGAACGATAATAAAGCCAATCATAGCCATTGCGAGGACAATAGGTATAAGTATGTTCATAAATAACTTTTTTCGAAGTGTCACTGGCTGTTCCCCTTTTCTGCAGAAACTTTTATTTTACCCGAAACAATATCTTCTTTTGCTTTTTCAATAGCAGCCTGTTGCTCAGGTGTAAGTTTAATCACACGTATATCCGCTAGGCCCACTCCGTTATCAGATAAACCGAATGAAAACGATTTTTCAGAGATTTTCCCGTCCTCATCTAATGTTTTAGCCATTTTAAAAACAGCTTGGTCGACATTTTTTAGCATCGATGTTACGACCGTTTTTTCGGCTATGTAAAATTGGTCAGTATCAACTCCCGCTGCATATACGCCCATTTGTTCAGCTTTTTTTATGGCGCCAAAGCCTGTGAAGCCCGCTGCATGATAGATAAAATCTACGCCGTTCTTTATGTAACGTTCTGCGATTGCGGCACCTGCCTCGGTATCATCAAATGTGCCAGCATACTCACTAACAATTTCAATATTTGGATTAAAATATCGAGCTCCCTCAATAAAGCCGTTTTCAAAATGATGGATAACTGGAACACTTACACCACCAATAAATCCTATCTTTCCAGTTTTACTCGTCATTGCGGCAACCATTCCAAGTAAAAAGCTACCTTCCTGCTCTTTAAAAGTGATTGAAGTGATATTTGCAACATCTGATTGACCATCAATAAGGATAAATTGCTGATCAGGATATTTTTTCGCAGTCTTTTCTAAAGCTTCCTGTACAGAGAATCCAAGACCGATAATGACGTTATACTTTTCAGCGACCAGTTCTTCTAGCCTCTGTTCGTAATTGCCATCAGGCGCTTCTTTATAATCGAACAAAATACCAAGCTCATCTCGTGCTTTCTCAAGCCCTTTAAAAGCTGAATCATTAAATGATTCGTCTCCGAGCCCTGCATCTGAGAGTAAGATCCCAATTTTATAGTCATCTAGCGCTTTTTCTGACGGAGTTGTTGAACAGCCTGCTACTAGTAACAAAACTATTAAACAAAAGCCAATCATTAATTTTTTCAAAATGAGTACCTCCAATTGTATGTATGATTTATATCGGCAAAAAGTTATTCTAAGTCAGATGTCAGACAATGGTTTTTTTATTTTACCATTAAATACTATCAGATTTTTTGTAATTTACTACAGGGATTTGGGTTTAAATCATTCTCGACATTTTCAATGCACTGAGTATTTAGTTCGCTTTTTGATGAATTTTCTCTATGAGTATAGTGAAAAAGGTAGGGGATGTTGCGAAATATTTATATATTTTGCAAAAATAACCCTTTTCTTTGTCAATCAAAATAGCCTCGCAAACATTTAAAGTGTTTGCAAGGCCAATTGTTTATATTAAACTGCACCAAATAATTTTAATATATTTATAATTATGATTCCCACAATGCCAAAGTCTGAATCGCCAAATGTAGTGCCTTCGTAGCCGATATCACCCATAAAGATCAGTAGAATTGCAGGGATAAAGCTAATAATTAATCCATTGGCAAATGCTCCTGCCATAGACCCGACTCTACCACCAGTTGCATTACCGAATACTCCAGCAGCCGCACCTGTGAAGAAATGTGGTACAAGGCCAGGAACAATCACTTTTAGCCCTATGAGGGGGAGTATAAACATCGATACTAGGCCAGCTACAAAGCTAAACAGAAAGCCGATAATAACAGCATTTGGTGCGAACGGGAAAATCGTAGGGCAGTCTAATGCAGGCTTTGTGTTTGGCACAAGTTTATCTGCAATCCCTTTAAAAGCAGGAATTATTTCGGCAATTAGCATCCTTACGCCAGCCAAAATGATATAGACACCAGCGGCAAAGGTAATAGCTTGAATAATGGCAAAGACGATAAAGTTTGAACCGCCAGATAATTGCCCCTCAATATAGGTTTGACCTGCGAATAGGGCAACGATAATGAAAAATAGACTCATAGTTAAGGAAACAGCGACAGATGTATCTCTTAAAAAACCTAGAGATTTTGGGACTTTTATATCTTCGGTAGATTTTGCTTTGTTTCCAAAGATCTTTCCAATTTTAGCAGATATATAATAACCAATGCTTCCAAAATGACCGACAGCAAAATCATCACTACCTGTTATTTGACGAACAGTTGGTTGTAAAATGGCAGGGAATATGACCATGCAAATACCAAGTAAAATAGAACCAACGATAATAAGAGGTGTGCCGCTCATACCGCCAACAGAAAGTGATGCTGCAATTAAACACGCCATAAATAATGTATGATGACCAGTTAAAAAAATATATTTTAAAGGCGTAAATCGCGCAAATAAAATGTTCATAATCATACCGAAAACCATGATCATGGCGGTAGCTGTTCCGAAATTAGTTTGTGCGGCTGCTACAATCGCTTCATTATTGGGGATGACCCCTTGGACATTAAATGCATGATCAAACATATGACTAAAGTGATTTAAAGAACCAATTAAAACGGTAGCTCCCGCACCAAGAATTACAAAGCCCATAATCGTTTTTAACGTACCAGAAAGAACGGTTGAAGCTGACTTTTTTTGGATTAATAAACCGACAAAAGCGAATAGGCCGACTAATATAGCTGGTGTTCCCAAAATGTCATTCATCATAACATCTAACATATTAACACCTCATCCTATCCAATTTTTCATTCGTTTTTTCAAAAAATTTAATCCCTCATAACAACGGTTTCAGCTTTACTTTAATTTCTGAAATACTCATCATATTAACAATACTAACGATGTGACCTCTCTCTTCGGGCAATTGATTGACAATATCTTCTGCACCAATATAAATATCCGCTTTCTCGGCCTTGGCAGATGCTAAATCTGTATGAGTTACTTCTGCAACTTTTCCAAGCTCGGTTAATGCTTTTTTTACATTCAGCTCCATAATAAAGCTACTGCCTAAGCCATTCCCGCACACTACTAAAATTTTCATCAAGATGACTCCTTTGCCACAATTTGTTGAATTTCTTTAATAATCTCTTCTTTATACTGGCAGGCTATGATGCTTTCGATTTGTTTTGGTTCTCGCAAAATCTTTGTTAAGTCAACTAATGCTTGTAGATGTGAAGCATGACCGGTCGCAGCTAAGACAATAATTAAGAAAACAGGTTTTTTTGGTCCAAACAAGACAGGTTTTTGTAAGCTTAATAGGCTCATGGCTAGCGCGTTAACTCCTTCCGTGGGCCGTGCATGTGGAATCGCTACTTTTGGTGTAATGACTACATAAGGACCGTGTTTTTCAATGGAATGAATCATTGCCTCAATATAGCGTGCTTCGATTTTATTCTGCTTTAATAGTGGACTAGCAGCTAAATGAATAGCTTCCTGCCAAGTATTTACAAAATTTGCGAGTTGTATAGTATCTTTTGTCAGTAACTCAGTTAGCAAGTACAACCCTCCCTTCATAGGGATAAATAATCCCCATTCCATGTTATTATTGTTGATTACGGAATTATTCATAAGAGGATATATTTTTATTTGGCAAAATAATAAATTGTAATTTTTTAAGTGAATATAAATGAGCATCTACTAGGTATTTACATGATGATCATCGTGAGATTTGTAAAAAAAATATAGTCTTAAAAAATTTGCGACATTTTGTGATTAAGGAACAAGCTATGAAGTTATAGCATTTGCATGACTTATCAAAGAAGTGAAGCAAAATATTTCTTGTTGGTGTGAATTATAATAGAAGGTAAATAAAAACAAAGAAAATTTTGTTCTAACTTTTTCAATTTAGCTTACACTTACTATAGGACGAACTTAGTGTTGAACAAGGGAGGAAATGACATAGCGAAAAAAATGGGAATTGTCGCGCTACTTATATTCGGTGTTTATGTGCTGTGTATGTATTGGTATATATTCCATAGCGGTGGTGGTACTATACCACGAGCGATGCAGGGGACAGCCGCAGATCCGGTGATGTTTATGTCTGAAAAAGAATTATATTTAAGTGGTGAATATTCGAAAATACGGAACTTCCTATTCTTTGTTGCTACACCTTTGGAATGGTTAGTCTTTTTCATGATATTAATAATGGGCGTATCACGCTATTTTGAAAAGGTAGCGACGTCACAAACAAAATGGAAGCTGTTACAAAATGCAAGCTACCTATTCTTATTATCATTTTTACTATATGTTGTACTATTCCCACTAAATTATTATCGTTACAATTTAAGCAAAACTTATGGTATTAGTACACAAGCATTTCCCTCATGGATGAGAGATAGTATTCTTGATTTTTGGGTTAACTTTGGCATGAGTTTAATTATCGTGTCTGTCCTTTACTGGCTTATCAAAAAAAGTGCCAAAAGATGGTGGCTCTATGCATGGTTTCTAACGATTCCATTCACAATATTTGTAATGTTTATTCAACCTGTAGTTATTGATCCTTTATATAATGATTTTTATCCGCTCAAAAATAAAGAGCTAGAGGCGAAAATTTTGTCTATTGCTGAACAGGCAAATATACCAGCAGAGCATGTATATGAAGTCAATATGGCAGAAAAAACAAATGCCTTAAATGCTTATGTAACGGGTATTGGCAGTAATTCGAGAATTGTGCTTTGGGATACAACGTTAAATCGTTTAACAGATAACGAAATATTATATATTATGGCTCATGAAATGGGACACTACGTTGAAAAGCATATTTATTTTGGTATTGCGGGATATCTTTTGCTGACATTACTAGGGTTATGGCTATCAGCGAAATGTTTAAGGTGGTTGATTGGACGTTACGGACAGGTATTAAAAATTAAAAAAATCGGTGATATAAGCTCCTATCCATTGTTTTTACTCATAACATCCGTTTTATTATTTGCTTCAAGCCCTCTGTCGAATTATATTTCGAGGTATCAGGAAACGAGAGCTGATCAATATGCGATTGCATTAACGGGTGATCGAGAGTCCGCAGTTACTGCATTCCAAAAGCTAACGATATCTGGTTTAAGTGAAGTAAATCCACAGTTACTCGTAAAGTGGTTCCGTTATACACATCCACCAATGCTTGAACGTATTTCTAAGGTAGCAGAGAGTGTAGAAGAGAATAAAGAGGAGCCTTTAAAAGAAGTGCCGATAAAAGAGGAGCAGAAAAAAGAATATCAGAAGAAATAAATGTCGATTTTTTAATTGCAATACTCCAGGTTTTTTGAACGAATAAGTTGGGTATTCTAAGATTAAAACTGTTCGTTAATGATAGGGGAATTGTTATGCGTAATATTGTCGTTATTACACTTTCATCGATATTAGTCGCCTTTGCCTATAACTTTTTGTTAATCCCACATGAGATTTTAAGTGGGGGATTAAGCGGGATTGCTATCATGCTTGGTATTATTACGCCTTTAAATACAGGGGTAATAAATTTACTATTGAACTTGCCTTTACTTATTTTAGGGGTCTTAAAGCTGGGGAAACAATTCATAGGATATACCATTCTTTCAGTAGTTGTTTTGTCAGCAAGTTTGTATATTATTCCAATCCATAAAGCTACCCAAGACCCAATTCTCGCCTCATTATTCGGTGGTGTTATTGTGGGCTTAGGGATGGGCATGATTTTTCGTGCGGCAGGTTCCTCGGGAGGTTTTGATATTATAGCGATGCTGCTAAGTCGCAAACGGGATTTTCCACTAGGTACATTAATCTCTGCGATGAACGGTATCGTTGTAGCTATCTCCGGATTCGTTTTTAGCTGGGATGCGGCATTACTGACGCTCGTATCGATTTATGCCACAGGGAAGGTTGTCGACACGATTCATACGAGTCATATTAAATTGACACTGATGATTATTACGAGCAAGGGTGAGGATGTCAAGCAGCAACTACTGGAAAAGCTTCATAGAGGTGTAACTATTATGGATGCGAAAGGTGCTTATTCAGGCGAAGGGCGAAAAGTTTTAATTACCGTCATTACGCGCTATCAGCTTGCTGAAGTAAAAGGGTTGATAAAAGAAGCAGATGCCAAATCCTTCGTCAATATATTGCAAACTACCGAGGTCATCGGCATGTTTGATAGGGGTATAAAGTAAAGGGTATTCTGGAAAATACGTTTATCTTACTAGAAGCAAATAAATATGTATTCCATCTACACACGTTGTGAATTATAATTAATATAATCGAACGTGTGTTTTTATATTTTTAAAGGGAGTGGGGTTAAATCATGAACAAAGAAACAATTCACGCATATTGCTTAAAGCTTCACGGAACAACGTATGATTACAAAGAAGAATGGCAGGCGGATCGCTATCATATTGGGGGTAAAATGTATGGGATGATGGGCGGCGATGCTACTGGTAGACCGGTACTTACGTTGAAATGTGAACCGATTCGAGCTGAAGAGTTGAGAGAAGCCTATGAAGGTATTATTCCAGGCTACTATATGAATAAAACACATTGGAATTCAATTTATATGGATGTAGATGATGTACCTATGGATTTAGTTGAAAATTTAATCAAATATTCTTATGAGCTAGTTTTCGGAAAGTTAACAAAAAAAGCTCAACTGGAAATTCAGTTATTGAAGAATTGAAGTGATAAATACCGGTGCGTCAAAGTAATGCCCTAGGCAAAGGAATGGGTGTAGAATCAGCGAAGAAATACTCCGATCCAGCCGATATTTACTCCACCGCCTAAAAGGAATAGGTGAATACCCGTGCGAACCAACACTATATATGAAATAAAAAAAGAATCTGTAAGTTTCTCCAGCTTAACTGCGAAAGAAAGCAGATTCTTTTTTGTAGCTTCCATGCATACTTAGTTATACCCTAGTTCACCAAATGGCTGCAGCTTGTCGAGCCATTTTTGTTCTAGTTTTTCTAGCTCTTTTTTGGCATCGAAATAACCTTCTTCTTTTTTCTTCAAATATTCCACAACTTCAATATCAAAAGCATCGTTGCCGAAAGTGTTGTAATCGGCTTGTAGCTCTTTATTAGTATGTGTATTTGTTTTTAACATAAACTGAAAGCCGTTTAAGCGTTTTAAATTATTGAAGCTACCTACAAACACTTTACCATTTTGTTTATTGGTCATTGTGAAAACACCAGCTTCAATTTTTATTTCTTTATACAGTTCCTTTAATTCTTTTTTATGGTCCATTGGTAACCCTGCTTTCTTATTTTTTGATCCAGTAAGCACTGCCATCCTCTTTTCGATCCATGAAGCCGTATTCGATTAAATAGCGACGTATTTGCACATAGTCCTCATATATTGGTTGAATCATTTCGTTTAATTCTTTTTCTGAATAATGTGTTGTTTCATCGAAAATCTTTGTGATTGCACGGAGGATGACAATTTTGTGCTTTTCACGTTTTGGGAAGCGGACAAGCTCCTTGCCGATGCCGTTTGGAAAGTACTTTTCAAGTAATTGCTGTTCTTCAGAAATTGTAATGTTATAGCGATCGTCGACCATCGTTGCCGTTTTGTGGATAGGTACAAAGCTATCTTCCTTTTCATTTTGTTCTTTTAATAGCTCCATCATTGCAAGAAAGGTTTTCGCTTGACGTTCCTTTTCTTTAAGAGTAAAGCGATGGTGACGTATCGTTGTTGCACTACCAATTTCCAGCTCTTCTTTAATTTCTTGATCGGTTTTTCCTTCATAAAATAAGCGTAAAATATGACTTTGATGATCAGTTAGACCTGTCATTTTTTTATGAAGGCCGTTTAAATAATGAAATACTGATTGATGTGCAGCAGTAATATGATGTTGCATAAATTTTTCTGCTTCGAAGAGAACGCCTTCATGTGGATAAATAATACCCTTTTCAATTTTTTCTCCGCAAAGTAAACAAGTGAAATGTGTTGCTTCATCATGGTAGCCTTTTTTTATGTCATGGATTGAAGCTTGCCAAAATAATTCATTTACATCCATTGGATATTCTCCTAGAAAAACAAACGATTTATAATTTTGTTTGCTTATTTATTATTAAGATAACAAATTGTTTAGGAGAAATCAATAAAAAACACATCGTTTTGTAAACGATGTGCGAAAATGTTTATTTATTTTTCTTTTTAAAAATAATGATAGATAAGATGGCTAGTACAATAATTGTTACGACAATAATGATAATGCTTGTTGAGGTACTTAGTATATTTCCGTGAAGGTCATAGACGATCCCATACATTATTTTATAATCCTCTACCTGTGAAGCAGGCGCACCTTCGAAAACCTTGGAAATTGAGTTGTCCATAAAGGCATTACGTAGTAGTAGCGTTGTATGACTGATAGGGAAATACATAATAAGATTTTGAGCAAAGGATGGAAGTGCACCAACAGGTACATAAACACCACAAAAGAAACCGAGTGCTGTACCGACGATTGTACTAAGAGTTGAAAATGAATGTTGGGTATTAGCAAGTAATACAAGGAACAGGTTAAAAACACTGGCCAGTAACACGGATATAAATAGTAATCCTACTACTTTGATGAAAGCCTCAAAGCTTAATAGCTGACCGCCAGTTGTTGCGATAAAAATTTCACAGCCAATAAGGGCGATAAAGGAAAAGATACAGCCAATGATAAAGGCATTTAATACATAGCTAAATTGAATGGTTGCTCGAGAGATCGGTGCTGTTAAAAAATCAGCTTGCGCTTTTGATTCAAGGTCCTTAACAGCAATTCCATAAGCGGCAAGTGTAGTCGAAACAGCTGTCATCGAGAGTAAACCAGCGACAATCCATTCATTGACCATCGTTATCAATTCGGGAGTAGACTTTGTCACTTGTTCTATTGCATTTACTTGCATTTTTTGAAGAAATACTGCGTAAAGGATAATGACGATAATGACGGAAAGCAGCGAGTAAAAGACTTGTGTTTTATCACGTCTAAAAACCTTGTTATTTCGTTGTACTAAGCTAAATAATGCTGCCATTAAGCTGCGCCTCCCTCGGCCATAATATGAAGAAAGACATCGTCCATCGTACCTTTGATGACTTCAAACGAAGCAATAAGCGACTCGGCTTGTTTTAATAGCGATAAAGCATGGAGTGTCGAGTCGACTCGGATGGAGAAGATACCTAGCTTTTCTGTATAAGAGATTGCATTGTCTTCGAGCCATTGTATTCCTTCCGAACTAGTATGAAAAACAATTGCCATTGAATCATAGGCGTATTTTGTTTTAAGAGTATCTGGTGTTCCTTCTGCAACAATTTCTCCTTCTTTTAAGACGATGACTTGATGAGCGACAGCCGCTTCTTCCATATAATGCGTTGTTAAAAAAACAGTCATGTTTGTTTCGAGCTGAAGCTGCTTAATGGCTTGCCAAACGAATTGACGCGTTTGTGGATCAAGTCCAGTTGTTGGTTCATCTAAAAACAATATTTTTGGTCGATGGATAAGGGCTCGAGCAATATCAGCACGCCTTTTTTGACCACCCGATAAAGTCCCATACTTGCGCTTTTCTATATCAGCTAAATATAAATATGTTGAAACGAATTGATAGTTTTCGGTTAATTGTTTTTTCGATAAGCCATATGTTTTACCGCGGTGAAGTATATTTTCCTGCACTGTTAATCGTTCATCTAGTAAACTTTGTTGGAATACAACACCGATGGATTTTCGAATTTCCGCATTGTCATTGCTTGCATCAAGTGTATAACCATTAATGTTTATAGTACCGCTTGATTTTTTTAGCAATGTACAAAGTATTTCAATAGTCGTTGATTTCCCTGCACCATTTGCACCTAAAAAGGCGAAGAGGGAACCTTGCTCAACCGTAAATGAAATACCTTTTACGGCCTGATGATTGCCATATTGCTTACATAGATTTTCAACTTGTATAGCAAAGGTCATATTGTTTTATTCCTTTCTTTTTTGAATTACTTGATTGATTTTTGCAATATCATTTTTCTGGATTACATAAATAATGCACCAAGCGAAAAAGAAAATAATAGCTTCGCTTATAAAAATAGACGTAATGCTTGAATGTTCAAACCAGCGCCCGAAATAGCCTGCAATCAACACACACAGCGTAACTGCAAGTACATGTAAAATAAACTGAGCAATAAAAGGTAAACGCTCTATATCAAAGATGATGGACAGCAGACCTATTACAGCTCCAAGTATGGCGGCGATTATTATTTGTTCAAGTAATTCCGGCCCTGTGATCACAGCGTTATTAGATATGACACTTAATGTTACTAAGACGTAGGAAGAGCTAAGTGATATGAGTATTCCAATTATCATCATGCGAATAAATTTCATATTATGAGTCCCTCCCAATACCTAAGTGATGTTTTAGTTCTTTTAAATATTTGCGACTAACATGGACGGACACATCGTTTTCTAAAATCAGTTCTGTTGTACCGATTTTACCCATTTGAATAGAGGCAATTTTGTTAATGTTGACAAGTGTTGATTTGCTGACTCTGGCAAAGTCTTTCGCTAATTGCGCTTCTAGCTCATATAATTTACGCTTCGTTTCGAATTCCTGTTCCTCTGTCTGCAAAAAAACTTTTGCACCCTCTGCATAAATGGAGTAAATATCCGAAATTTTTAGCATATGAATTTCCTGTTGAAAGTAGCCATCTAGCATCGTTGTTTGTGAAGTTTGTAGCTGCTTCATCAGTCGTTCAATTTGCTCGGTGTATTCCTTTGCATGTATATGAACCTCAGTTTCTTCTAGCTCACTATTGATTGTTAAATGAATTTTCATTGGAGGCCTCCTTTACATATCTCCGCTTGGAGAAACACTGAATCAGGTAATAATAATGTAGCATAGAAAATTTTGGCTTGGAGAAAATCTTGGATAAGAGGTTAAATTTTGTAGATAACAGGTTCAATTTGAACGTTATATGACCTTGCAAAAAAGTGATGATGTAGAAAAATAGGCAGGTTCACGGCATAATAGAATGATACAATCATGAGGGGTTGCTTCTATGTTTATTTTTGACAAGCACATGTTCATTACATTATGTATAGGGTTAACAGGTGCAGTTTTATTTAATTTATTACATATTCCAATGCCTTGGTTACTTGGAGCTATAGCAGCGGTGCTAATAGTTCAGTTATCAACAAAAGTACAATTGAAATGGCATAAATATTTTCGTAATTTTGGTTTAATCGTTGCGGGCTATTCCATTGGTTTTGCGTTTACGCCAGAAGCGGTGCAGGATATTAAACAATTTATAGGAAGTATAATTGTTTTAAACGTATTATTTATTGTATTGTTTTTTGGTGTTAGTTATTTAGTGGCCAAACGTGCGGATTTAGATTTTTCGACTGCGTTGACTTGCTGTGTCCCTGGTGGCATGTCCCAAGTAGTTGCCTTTGCCGAGGAGCAAGGGGACATGGATATGGTCGTGATTACGTTTTTCCAAATATTAAGGGTTCTTTTAATCGTCGGCTTTGTGCCATTAATGGTGTCAGGGGCTGGGGGAACTGGTGTAGTTGTCAGCGGAGCGTATTCATGGAGCTTAATAGGATTACTTGCTGTCTGTGGAGGAGCAGGTTGGCTAGCGCAAATGGCAAGAATTCCGACAGGCTTTATGCTTGGCCCAGTGTTTTTATTGATGGGTATCAATATAGCAGGGATTGACGTACCGAAATTGCCGTTGTCACTACTTCATATTGCACAGCTGATGCTTGGCATTTACATCGGGCTTTTATTGAAAAAAGAGGATTTACATTTATCGAAGAAGCATGTGTTTTACGCATTTGTATCGGCAGGTATCTTTATTGGTGCAGCTTATGGTTTAACATTTGTTATGAAGAGCTTTTACAGCCTAGATTTTCGAACAGGCTTTTTAAGTATTGTACCAGGCGGACTTGATCAAATGGGGATTATCGCGGCTTCCGTGCATGCAAATGTCACGATCGTCACCGCATTTCAGCTGTTCCGAGTGCTTGTCGTATCCGTTTTCCTCGTACCGTTTGTGAAAACGTTTGTGAAAAAAGTGAAAACGTAGAGTACAGGTGGATATCACCAGTTTATTGTATGGGAAATTTATGAAATATAAACACTGTATGTATATAAGTTGATCTTCGTCCTTAAAAGAAATGGGATGACGAATAAAAAAGATTGCCCATTAGATATTATCCTAATGAACAATCTTTCGAGCCACAAAGCCCTTACCATCTCTCCAGCACGTGCTATGTTGATTGATCAATGAGTGCCAATAAATTGTTTGATCAGCTAGCATGAATACTATCCTGCATAGCTTCCGCGTTTCACTAGCACTATGTTTTTGTGCTTGCGCTACTCGCTAATTCTTGCATATTAGCTGTAATAATCGCTATTCATCCAAACTCATTTAGAAATTTTTTGTTTTACACATCGTTTTATTATAAAACTTACTAAAACACTTATAAAAAGTATTACTAATGGAATGGATTGAATATTTAAAAATCCTTGAATAAAAGCAAGGGACCCTTTACTGGGGTCATCTGTTGTGAAGATGCCAATAAAGAATGAAATTGGAGCAACAGCTACATTAATTACTAAAGCAATACCGATGAAGAAAAATGAGAAACTCTTCTTTCCAACCGATATGATAATTACTACTACAATTAAAAATGCCAATACTAATACGAAAAGTTCTGATATATCTAAACACCTCTTGCCGTTAAAATATGTATATCTGAATTAATAATTCAAAGTATTTTTCATTATATATCATTGATCTATTATTATGTTAAAAAAGTTACTATCATAAGGCAATGCTTATAATTATATTAATACTATCCTTGCATAGCATCTGTATTTTTTACTGGTAATAAGTTTCGTGTGCTTGCGCTACTCACTAATTCTTGCATTGTCGCTGTGAAAATCGCTTTTATTTCAAACTCATTTATAAATAGTTTGGTTGACACCTTTCATTATAAAAGTTACTACAATACATATAAAAAGTATTAGCAATGGAATGGATTGAATAAATAAAAAGCCTAGAATAAAATCAAGTAATCCTGAACTGGGGTTATCTGTTGCCATAATGCCAAAAACTAATGAAATTGGAGCAATAAATGCATTAATTGCTAAACCGATAAAGAGAACTAAATAACCCTTTTTTCTAACCGGTTTGATACATCCTAGTACAATGAAAAAAGATGCCAGTACTCCTGAGAGGATAAAAATTATCAACTAAACACCTCTTTCTTTTAATAATTTAATTCAAAGTATTTTTCATTATATATCATTTATCTATTATTATATAAAAAAGTTACTATCTTTTTTGGTTTCATTGTTATAAAAAAGATAATAATAGCATCCTTATTAAATGATGATTCTTTATCTGCTTTAAAAAAAACGCAATTATCTTAAACTTTGAAATTTTTTCTTTTCCAATTTATCGGAATTATGGTATTATAAAGTTAACTATTATGAACGGAGGTGAAAAGGAATGAATAAAAACGCTACGAAAACATGTGTAAAAGTGGATACAGCTATGTATTTTGCACGTGTGATTACTTTCGATTTTGCGAACAACGGGATAGGTCTGTCCATTTTTAAGCAAAATCAAATATCAAACGTAGCGAATTAACCATTCTTTTTCACAAACTAATGAGGAAAAGACTGCTTGTTAATCGAGCAGTCTTTTTTGTGTCTAAAAATGTTTTTCGCACGTTTCTTTGGAGGAGAAAACGATGCAAATTAAAGCTGAGCAAATACAAAAAATTATTGGTGGAAATGTTTTATTTGAAGGACTTCAATTAGAAGTTAATACTGCGGAGCATGTTGCCATTGTTGGCGTGAATGGCTGTGGAAAAACGACTTTATTACAGTTACTAGCTGGTTCGGATACACCGGATAAGGGTCGAATCATAAAAAGCAAGGAAGCAACAGTTGGGTATTTACATCAAATTCCACATTATCCTACGTACTCAGTAAGAGCAGTACTGGAGGAGGCATTTGCGGAAATATATGCATTGAAGGCACACATGACAAAACTGGAGCAAGAGATGCTGTCAGCGGTAACAGATAAGGTACTCCAGCAATATGGTCATGTGCAGGAACAGTTTATGCTGCAGGGTGGCTATGAGATGGATGCCCAATTAGCCATGATTGCAAATGGCCTAGGTATTACACCATTACTTGAGCAGCGTTTTAGTAGCTTAAGCGGTGGGGAGAAAACAAAGGTGATGCTTGGGCAAATCTTGTTAAGCAATCCTTCTATTTTGCTATTAGATGAACCGACTAACCATTTAGATATGCAGGCAATTGAATGGCTAGAAAATTATGTCCGTAACTTTGTTGAAATTGTTATTGTAGTATCACATGATCGTCAATTTATGAATCAGATGGCTCACAAAATAATTGAGATTGAGGATGGAGAGGCATTTTCGTATGTCGGTAATTACGATGCATTTGTAGCGCAAAAAGAAGCAAAGGTTGAACAGCAGTTTGCTGAATACGAAGAACAGCAAAAGAAAATTAAAAAAATGCAGGAAACAATAAAGCGTTTAAAGCAATGGGCAAATGAAGCGAATCCGCCAAATGCAGGGCTGCATCGACGCGCAAAAAGTATGGAAAAAGCACTAGCCCGTATAGAGCGTGTGAAGAAGCCTACAACGAAAAAGAAAATGAATTTAGCTTTAACAATGGCTGAGCGTAGTGGTAAAGAGGTTGTACAAATGAAGGGCATTAGCCATACATTTGAAAAACCATTATTTAAGGAAAGTGATTTATCGGTTTACTTTGAAGAACGACTGGCGATTGTGGGTGACAATGGCAGTGGAAAATCAACGTTATTAAAAATGATGCTAGGTGAAGTAGAACCAAATGAAGGTGTTTGCCATGTCGGCAGTAGTGTTAAAATTGGCTACTTATCGCAACAGTTTGAGCATAAAAATCCTGCCATTCGTTTAATAGATGCCTTCCGTGAGACCGTCTCTGTGTCAGAGGCTGAAGCACGTCATATTCTTGCTCAGTTTTTATTTTATGGTTATGACGTCTTTAAAAAAGTGAAGGATTTAAGTGGCGGAGAAAAAATGCGCTTACGTCTAGCGCAGTTAATGCATGAGGATATTAATTTATTGATACTGGATGAGCCGACTAACCATTTAGATATTGAAGCAAGAGAGGTATTGGAAGATACACTGGAATCCTTTGAAGGGACTATTATTGGTGTTTCGCATGACCGCTACTTTCTACAAAAGATTTTTACGAAAGTTGCATGGATTGAGCATGAAACGATTCAAGTGTTTGAAGGGGATTATGAATGGGCAAGACAGAAACGTCGCTTAGAAATAGTAAATGAACCAGTTATAAAAGAAGCTCCTGAAAAGATCTACGCGACTAAAAAAGAGATATCCATTGAAGAACAAATTGAAAAGCTTGAAATGAAATTAAAGGAGCCACTACTTGCTAAGGAGCAACGTCAAAAGCTTGAACAGCAGTTAGAGGGTTTATATGAAAGATGGATTGAGGGAGGAACAGAGCATGCATAAAATTGAACATATCATGCAGTTAGATATTGATTATATTAAAAGTTTTAGTGAGATAGAAACATGTAAGGAAGGAGTATTATTTTATAATAAGGAAATGCCAACCTATTACGACGCCAATCATGCACACATTTGGAAGAAGATAACCGAACCAGATATGTTTTTAAAGGAAATCAAGAATTTCTATCAGTCGAAATCTCTTATCCCTAGATTGTATTTATACAACGTGGAGGAAAATCAGTCATGTATAGAGGCATTGGAGCATCATGGCTTTCAATATGAAAGTTTTACAGATGATGTACAGTGTTGGAATGGTGAATACGCGCAATTATCTCATAATCCAGCCATACAAATTGAACGTGTAACAGATGCCAATATGGAGGAAGCATTAGCCGTTGAAATGAGTATTTCTACATTTGGGGAGCCTGCATTAATCAAACAAGCTTTTGAGAAAACCTATCATTCTCCGCATTTTACGTATTATTTATTAAGAGTGGATGGCAAAGCATGCTGTACTGCCAATATTTTCATCTCAGGGAATCAAGGGAGAATTGAGAGTGTAGCGACGGTTGAAAGTTACCGAGGACGAGGATTGATTGGATATATTCTGCAACACATTCAGCGAGAGTCGGTAAAACAGGGGTTAGAATATCTCTGGATCTTGCCAATCAATGAGCAGGTTGCAAAGGTCTATGACAAGGCAAATTTCAAGTCAATAGGTAAATTAAAATCGATTCATGCCTTTACTGAAGGAAAAAGCATTCATCAAATACGACAAGATGCTTAATTAGGATGAAAAATAAAAATGCTAGGTTCTAATTTGGGAGATCAATTAGGAATGTCTATTAGTCGTGCAAGGCGAGAGCCCCTTTTAGGGGGAGACAATTGTGCTTATTTTAGTCGTAGAATATGTTTCAAACCACGTGAGAACAGCTTGTAAAAGATAAAGTGGTAAAATCGCCCGTTTAATAAATATTGCAATCCTGAACAGTAACGACTACTCGGAATTTTCTGATAATTGTTCAAAAGAAGGATTTTTAATCTTTAAAAGTTTTTTACTTGAAAAAATAGCGTATTCGATTTATTGTCTTTAGAGATACTTGTTTAATGGACTTGGAGGATATGGAATGCACGGAATTTATATACGCTATAATGTCTCAGAAGAAACCTCAGCAGCACAATGGCCCAAAAAAATGGATGCATTTGCGTATGTTCAACGAGGAAAGCCACAACAAGATAATGACAACTTGCTGTCGATGGAAGAGCTAAAAAGCCACGCAATTCGCTATATTAAAAGCTTAAAAGACAATGCAAGTGATCATTTAGTAGAGCAACGCAACGGTGAAATTGAACACTTTGATCGACGCTATATAGAATCCTTAAAGTTAAAGGAAAGCATCGATTCACAGCTTATTAATCTAGAAGAAATTCGTCTACTTTTACAGTTAATGAATGTACTAAATTTATCACATGGTTTTGGAGAAAATGCTGGGAAGCTACTACGTCAAATTACCCCATATGCAAAAGAGGTAGAGCATCCAACATTCCAAACAACTCGTGTTGAGCGACATTTTTATTCAGAATTAATAGAACAAATTGAAGCTGTATATGCACGAATTATGCGTCAACACAACCCATCAACGACTGAAATGCAGCAATCAGAAAAGCTATGGACAACAGTTTGTGAGCAAGCTATAGAAAAGGTAGAATCACGAATTGAACGCTTGTCTTCTATCAAATTAAAGCATGAGAAAAATTTGCTAGAGTTTAATCAATTAAAACAGCAAAATATCGATGCAAAGGAACGCCTAGATATTGCTGTCAATGATCTCGATGCTATTTTAAATGTATTAGAATCTTAAAGGCATTGTGAATGTCTATATAATTTGTTTTGAGTGGGGGTAGCTATGAGCTAGCCCCACTTTCCATAGCGAGGTCAAATATGTCAGATTGACTCAGAAGAAATACCTATATATTTAGAAGGTAGTGAACAGCAAGGGACTGATAATCGCTAGGTGAAACACATAACAATATCAAAAAGACATACTTCAATTGCGCAAATGGCAATAGAAAGTATGTCTGCTTTTAAGCAGATGAACTAGGGATGCTTGTTTTAACTTCTTTCAGCAAATGTCTTTGGTAGCGTCAACTACAAATGTCTTTTGTGCCGATAGTGAAGCTCCAGGTAAAGAAGTCTACCGCCTCTATAAGTGGTGAGATGAATGTGGATTTAAGTTACTTTTCAGCGGGTGTTTAAACACCCGCTGAAAGAAGTTAAAGTCGATTCCGGATGCAATTATGCCGAGGTATATTTGATTTAACTCTAGAGCTCCGAAACTAGGCAGATTGTCCCTGTGTCTATGCCAGTTGGACCATTAAACCCTGGAATTGTATCGATTACTGTATTTGTTTCAATGTCTATGACAGAGACAGTATTGTCAAGTTGATTTGTGACATAAGCAAGTGTACCATCCGGCAAGATAGTTACTTGGTCAGGAGATAACCCTACTGGAATTATATCAACCACAATATTTGTTACTGTACTTATGACAGATACAGTATTATTACCTTTATTTACAATGTAAACGAATGTTCCATCAGGTGTAATGGCTGTTCCAACAGGTCCTGTTCCCACAGGGATTGTAGTAAATACCGTATTTGTAGCTGCTACAATTACAGATACGTTGTTACTACTTTCATTTGTAACGTAAGCAAATTGTCCGTTCGGTGTGAAAACGATTGATCTTGGGCGAGTTCCCACAGGGATTGGAGGACCAACCGTGGAATTTGTTGCTGTATTTATAACTGATATTGAATTTGAGTTTTCGTTCGCAACGTAAGCAAACGCACTATCCGGAGTAAAAGCTATGCCCTGAGGTTGGAGCCCTACTGGAATAGTGGCAATTACGGTATTTGTAGCTGTGCTAATGACAGATACAGAGTTAGCTCCAGCTCCATGATTTGATACATAAACAAGTGTTCCATCTGGTGAAACCGCTACACCAAGAGGTTGAAATCCTACTGGAATGGTAGTGACTACAGCGTTTGTTGCAGTATTAAAAACCGTTACATTATCAGAGAAGAGAGCTGGAACATAACCAAATGCTCCATCTGGTGTAATCGCTACTTCTAGTGGAGCCGTTCCTACTGGAATGTCAGCGACTATCGTATTTGTCGCCGTATCAATTACTGATACCCTTTTATCAGGAGTAGCTAACTGACCAGCGTCTGTAACATACACTAAAAAATGACAAGGTGGAGTTGGTGGTGGCTCAGGTATAAATGGTGGCTTACAACGACAAGGGCAACAAAAACCACAACAATGACAACGACAACTTGGGTTTGATCTAAACTTGAACCTGAACGTTTTATTATTTTTATGTTCGTTTTTCACGATACACACCCTTTCTATCATATATTGACACTATATGCAAATAGATTTATGTTGCTTGTGTGTTTTACCTAAACCAAATATTTCTGTGTCGAAAGGTTGGTCATATGAGTTGCCGAGCATTCTTCGAAGGGTTCTTTAACCACATTAATGTACTAGAATATTAGAAAAGTATGTCAGCCGATTGGAGCTTCTAAATAAAGCTAATCAGGGACATGCTTTTTATTTTGTAAAGAACATATTTCGCAACCTATCATTCAAAATTAAGAAAATATAAAAAATTACGAAACCTTTTGTAAGTTGCATCCGTATAGTAGGTAATACAATGAAAAGGGGTGAACAACTTGACGCTATTTGGCTATTCACTCGAGCAGATCTTTTTAGTGGTATTAATTTTCGGGGGTCTTGCAACTCTTTTAATTATGTTTTTTGGTGATGCTGTCGAGGGCATTGGAGAGGGGCTACCGATTTTTAATCCGAGTGTCATTCTATCTTTCATTACGTTGATGTCAGCAACAGGGTTTATTTTAGAAAAATTAGCCTTCTTCCCTAGCGTTTGGAACATTGTTGCTGCTTGTATCATCGGAGCTATTTTAAGTGCACTATTTTATTTATTCGTTCTTGTTCCGCTACGATCGGCCGATGTTTCTTTAGCTTATACGGAAGAATCGCTTGGTGGCCAGTTAGGAAAGGTCATTGTCCCAATCCCGACAGACGGTTTTGGAGAAGTAGTTATTGAAACGACTAGCGGTATGATTTCGAAGCGAGCAACAGGTTTTGACAATGAGGCTATCGATTACGATACGACAGTACTTGTTGTAGAAGTAAAGGAAGGAACACTTTTTGTGAGATCTTATGATAAGAAATTTTTATAAAGGAGCGATATTTATATGTCAATGGAGATTTTAATTGTATTAGGGATTGTAGCCTTTGTTTTAATCGCATTAGTTGCGCTTTATGTGACAAAGTATCGTACAGCGGGTCCTGATGAAGCACTGATTGTGACAGGTAGCTATCTTGGCTCAAAAAATGTACATAAAGATGAGTCAGGAAATCGTATAAAAATTATTCGTGGTGGCGGTACATTTGTATTCCCGATTTTCCAGCAAGCACGGCCATTAAGCCTATTATCTAGTAAACTTGATGTGACTACACCTGAAGTGTATACGGAACAAGGCGTACCGGTTATGGCAGATGGAACAGCAATCATTAAAATTGGTGGTTCTATTTCTGAAATTGCTACGGCAGCAGAACAATTTTTAGGGAAGCAAAAGGATGAGCGTGAAAATGAGGCACGTGAAGTGTTAGAAGGCCATTTACGTTCAATCTTAGGTTCAATGACGGTTGAGGAAATATATAAAAACCGTGATAAATTCTCTCAGGAAGTACAGCGTGTTGCGTCTCAGGACTTGGCGAAAATGGGTCTGACGATCGTTTCGTTTACGATTAAAGATGTTCGCGATAAAAATGGCTACTTAGACTCGCTTGGTAAGCCACGTATTGCACAGGTTAAACGTGATGCGGATATTGCAACTGCAGATGCAGAAAAGGAAACACGTATTAAGCGTGCTGAAGCATCGAAAGAAGCACAAAAGGCAGAGCTTGAACGTGCGACTGAAATTGCAGAAGCGGAAAAAGAAAATCAATTAAAGGTAGCAGAATTCCGTCGTGAGCAAGATATCGCTAAAGCACGTGCTGACCAAGCATATGAACTTGAGACGGCTCGTGCAAAACAGGAAGTAACAGAACAAGAAATGCAAATTCGCATTATTGAACGTCAAAAGCAAATTGAATTAGAGGAAAAAGAGATTTTACGTCGTGAGAAGCAATATGATTCAGAAGTTAAGAAAAAGGCTGACGCTGATCGTTACGCTGTCGAACAAAATGCAGTTGCGGCTAAAATGCGTGAACTAGCACAGGCAGATGCGGAGAAATACCGTATTGAATCATTAGCACAAGCCGAAGCAGAGAAAATTCGTTTGGATGGTCTTGCAAAGGCGGATGCTGAGCGTGCAAAAGGGGAAACAGATGCGGATATTATTCGTCTTCGCGGTCTAGCAGAAGCCGAGGCAAAACGTAAAATTGCGGAAGCCTTCGAATACTATGGTCAAGCAGCTGTTCTTGATATGATTGTACGTATGATGCCAGAATATGCGAAAGAGCTTGCGAGTCCACTTGGCAATATTGATAAGATTACTGTTGTTGATACTGGCGGTGGGGAAGGAAGCGGCGGTGCCAATAAAGTAACTGCCTACGCAACTAATTTAATGTCAACATTACAGGAATCGTTGAAGGAAACTTCAGGGATTGACGTTAAAGAACTAATTGAAAGCTACGCAGGGAAGCATACATTACGTCCTGAATTAGAGCAAATAGCAGTAGGCTTAGGAAAGCAAGCGCAAACTACAGATCATGAAATGCAAGAAGAAGTTAAAGAAACAGTTGAACAAAAATAAAATTTTAGCCGCCTGATATTTGTAATATCGGGCGGCTATTTTTGAGAAGCTTTTATTTTTCTTTCATTTGTTTCCATTCACTAGCGAGCATACCGTAAGCAACATGGTCGACATAATGATCATAAAGCCATTCTGCCGCTCGAATCGTTCCCTCTTTTGTAAAGCCTAGGCGCTCAGGGATGGAACGGCTTTTTTTGTTGCCCACAGCAGCACGGATTTCGACCTTATTGAGCTGTATATCCTCAAAAGCATATTTTAATAATGCCAGTACGGTTTGCGACATAATACCATGCCCTTGAGCTCCTTCACTGAGCCAATAGCCAATAGCAGCGATTTTATTGCTATGATTTATCGTGTTGAAGCCAGCGACGCCAACAATTTCATTTCGAAAAATGATAACAAGAGAGAGGCTACTTTTAGCTTCATGTCCTTTTATGCAGCCCTCTATATATGCTGTTGTATCGGCTATTTCTTTTGTGAAATCTAACCACGGCAACCATTCACGTAAATATGCTCGTGATGCATCTGTTAAGGCAAAAACAGCATTAGCATCTTCTAATTCGATAGTACGTAAAGATAATTCTGGATTAATAATAATTTGCAATGTTATTCCCCCCTTCATTATTTTAAAGCATCATGCATAAAGCCCTTCATTTCACGACTAAGAACTGTTAACTCCTCGATAATTTCACTGAAATCTTGAACGAGTTGAGCCTGTTCGTTTGTAGCGTCATTGATTTGCCCCATATTTTGCTTTAGGTTATCAAGGTTTCTATTTATATTTCTTAGGGATGCTTCAATGTTTTCAGTCGCGCTTGATGTTTCGGAAGATAGCTTTCTAACTTCCTGCGCTACGATGTTAAAGCCAGCGCCATGCTGACCAGCACGAGCCGCCTCAATAGATGCATTTAAGCCGAGTAAATTGGTTTGGCGAGAAATGCTTTTTATTAAATCTGTAACTTCATTTGTTTTCTCTGAATCTTCAAGGGCGTGCTGTGCTTGTTTGTTAATTTCCTCACTTGTTGCTGCCAATTCCTCTGAATGTGAGGCGATCGTATGTACTTTGTCCTGTAGGCTGTTAACGATGCTATCCATTGTTCCCATATAATCCTCGAGTTTAAGTTCATTGTCGATTGGCAGTCCAAACGCTAGAGCTCCTACAACTTTCCCATTTTCACGGATTGGAAAAGAAAACGCATTGATGGCAACTCCGTATACGTCCTCTGGTATAACGACATCAGCATTTTTTCCACTAAAGGCAATGAAAACATTTTGGTCATTAGCATTTACCTTTTGACCATCTAGATAGCCTGAATCTACACGTTTGCCAGCTAAGTATTTTACAACTGTTTCACTTTCCTTCTCAACGACAGCCACGATTGCTTCTTCCTTTAATGCAAGGTGGATATAGGGTACTGAAAGGGCTAAAGCTTCAATAATCTTCATGAAAATTCCTCCAAATCTGTGCAACGAAAATAGTTTAGTCATCGGAGCCTAATTACCAATGATTGCTAGATGATTACTTTCACTGTAACACAATATTTGCCAACTCAAAATAGATAAAAACTAAATTTATATGTAGAAAATGTGACTATAGTCATGGATGGAGTGTCAAATGAAATCGTGCATACAAGAGATGGTTTTGTCTATTTTATGACAAATAATCGTGAGTTTTGAAGATTATTGTATTAGAATAATAGTAGCATTGGAAGTACGTTAAGGAGAGAGAGAAATGGATTACATTCAAAAAGGGACAAAGGCGTTTCATAAAGCAAACTGGGCTTTATTTTTAGCGGGCTTTATTACCTTTGCCAACTTATATGTGACACAGCCATTATTGCCAACATTTGCGAAGGAGTTTCATGTATCACCAGCTATTGCGAGTTTAACACTTTCTGTGACAACCTTTGCGTTATCCATCAGTATGATTATTGTTGGCTCATTATCAGAGGCATGGGGCAGGAAGTCCTTGATGACGGTTTCTATTTTTGCGGCATCTATAATTACGCTTGCCCTTGCCTTTTCTCCAAATTTTGAAACGTTATTAGTGTTACGTGTTATACAGGGTGTTGTTTTTGCAGGGTTGCCAGCAATTGCGATGGCTTATTTAGGGGAGGAAGTGGATCCATCTAGTTTAGGTATAGCAATGGGCTTATACATAAGTGGTAATTCGGTAGGTGGGCTTAGTGGTCGAGTTATTATAGGGACATTAACGGATCTTTACAATTGGCAAGTGGGGATGATTGTACTAGGTGTTATCAGTCTAATGATTAGTGTGTTATTTATCTGGATGCTTCCTAACTCCAAGCATTTTACAGCTCGACCATTACAGATAAAATCATTGGCGACATCTCTTTTACAACATGTAAAGGACCCATCCATGCTTTGTCTTTTTGGTATTGGCTTTGTATTAATGGGGAGCTTTGTGACTCTTTATAACTACATTGGATTTAAATTGATGGCGCCCCCTTATAATTTAAGTGCCACAATAGTTGGTTGGATTTTTGTTATTTACTTAGTAGGTACTTTTAGCTCTGCTTGGTTCGGTAGTCTAGCTGATCGATATGGCCGTCAAAAGATGCTGTTATTGTCTATTTCGATCATGTTTACAGGGGCGATTTTAACATCAAATGGGCTACTTAGTTTAAAAATTTTAGGGATTACAATCTTTACATTTGGCTTCTTTGCAGCACATTCGATTGCTAGTGGCTGGGTAAGTAAACGAGCCACTCATGATAAAGCACAAGCTTCTTCTCTCTATTTATTTTTCTATTATTTCGGTTCAAGTGTTGGAGGAACGGTAGGGGGTGTGTTTTGGATGTACTTCGGCTGGGGAGGCGTTATTAGTATGATTGCGGTATTTTTAGTCATTGCATGCTTACTTTCATTTTTATTAAAGGGGATCATTACTAAACAACGCATTGTAGCAGGGCGCTAGGAACCTTATTTATTTGTGGAGGGTTATTGAGCTTATTTCCTTCATTTGCATGATCTTCATAAAAAATGATTTGTCGTAAACTATCTGATAGTATAATGAGTAGACTGGATATAAAGAGGAGTTGAAAGATATGTGTGCACGTAATAAAGGATTTTCTTTTGTCTTTGCTTTGCTGGCGGTAGTTTTAGTTTTGACAGGTTGTGGAGCCACTAAAGAAAAATCGGAAGACAATGTAGATTATTCATCAAAGGTGAAGGAAAATCCAATTGTGACGATTACGATGGACAATGATGAAAAAATCGTCATCGAATTAGAGCCTTCTACAGCGCCGAATACGGTAGCAAATTTTATTTCCTTAGCTAAAAAAGGCTTTTATGATGGTCTTATTTTCCATCGAGTTGTCCCTGATTTTATGATTCAAGGTGGAGATCCTTCAGGTAATGGTACAGGAGGACCGGATTATTCGATAGAAGGTGAGTTTACATCAAATGATTTTAAAAATGATTTAAAGCATGAACGCGGTGTTATTTCAATGGCTCGTTCAAATGATCCGAATTCTGCGGGATCTCAATTTTTCATTATGGTAAAGGATACTTCGCAACTAGATGGCCAATATGCTGCTTTTGGGAAAGTAATCGAGGGGATGGAAACAGTAGATGCTATCGCTGCTGTTGAACGAGAAGGTGAAAAACCAATCAAAGACCAACAAATGAAAAAGGTCGAAGTAGATACAAAGGGCTTTGATTACCCAGCTCCAAAGGTAATAAAATAACAGATTTATAAATCCGAAACAAAAAAGCATGAGAGATCAATTTTGATCTTCCATGCTTTTTTTGTATTTAACCCATAATATTGTAGCCTGCGTCAATGTAAATCGTTTCGCCTGTTACACCGCGAGATAAGTGAGAAAGCATCACGATTGTCATATCTGCTACTTCATCTTGTTGAACATTACGTTTTAAAGGAGCTGTTTCTTCGATTTTGTGTAAAATTGTATTGAAAGAAGGAACCCCTTTTGCAGCAAGTGTGCGAATCGCTCCAGCTGAGATTGCATTAACGCGAATATTATCTTTACCAATATCTGCAGCAAGATAGCGCATAGATGCCTCTAATGCAGCTTTTGCTACACCCATAACATTGTAACCATCAAGGACACGCTCTGCTCCTAAGTAACTCATTGTTACGATAGAACCACCTTCAGTCATATAAGGATGTGCGGCCTTTGCTGCTGAAATAAGAGAATAGGCGCTAGTGTCTTGCGCAAATGCATAGCCATCACGAGTTGTATTTAAGAAACGATTGTGTAAATCTTCTGCATTAGCAAACGCTACTGAGTGGACAATCCCGTGGATTACGCCTACTTTTGTACCGATTTCTTCGAAAGCGGCTTTTGTGCCCTCGTCGCTGTTAACATCACATTGTACGATCAGTGAATCAGATTGTCCGATTTTCTCTAATTGCATTTGTAATTTTTTTAATGAACGTTCTTGACGGTATGTGAAAATAACATTTGCGCCTACATCAAATAAACGTTTTGCGATACCCCAAGCAATACTTCGATCGTTTGCCACGCCCATTACGACAATATTCTTATCTTTTAATTGTAATAAATTATCCATCATCTAATAAGAACCCCTTTATGTTTATGAAATAATATCTGTTATTAGTACCAACTACTAAAATCTTATCATACATAAAAAATGGTTGCAATAATAAGATGAAAAGAGTGACCAACTTTACGTTGAAAAGTACAAAAAAATTCATCTCTACTATGTTAGAGATGAACCTGAAGGGGGTTATTTACATTTTTGCTGCAAGATTATTTAATTGATTAATCTGGTATAAGCAAGAATCTATACGAATCTATTAATTAAATTATGGATCATCACCAAACAAAACGTGTGGTTGATTTCCGTTCCGACTGGGCGCTTTGTAGCTGCCGCTTTGCTTTCGCTACAGAAAACAATTGTTGTTGCTGCCGCTTTGCTTTCGCACAGATAAAACATTTGCTGCCGCTTCGCTATGCTACAGGGTCTCACGCCAACAGATGTTTTTTTGCGAGAAAGTGTAGTGGCAATATGGCGGCAGCGTCGATGTTGGCCGCGAAGGCGTTATCACAGGATATGATGATTTTAGCCTTCGATCCTCGATTGCTGATCCCAAAGGAGTCGCCCATTCTCCGCTCCAATCAACTAATACATGAGGAGATAAAAATAAAGGCACCCAGTTAAGGGTGCCTTTAAAGATACAATTAAAACTATTCGAATTTTAATGAGTCGCCATCGAAAGTCTCATCTGCTACTTTGATTGAGTCAGTTGGGCAGCCTTCGAAAGCATCTTGCATGTCTTCTAGTAGATCTTCTGGAACTTCAGTTGTTCCCATGTTATCATCTAAAATAACGAAGGCGATACCTTCATCATCATAATCATAAATATCTGGTGCTGCGGCTCCGCAAGCGCCACAAGCGATACATGTATCTTTATCAACAATTGTGTATTTAGCCATATTTTTTTCTCTCCTTTTACATGTTCCTATCAAAGCTTCATACTCATTTTAAAGATGTTTATCTTACATTTCAACATAAATACTATTAAATTGGAGGAATTTGCGTCTATGTTTCATCAAATTTTATTGCAAATCTTTCAAAAACTAAATAACGAACGAACTATTTCTGCTGCTTATCATGTATTAAGAGGAAAGCGCTCAGGTCAGACTATTCAAGACATTGGCCTATTTAAGTTACATAATTATTTTGGGTTATTACCTAAGTTACCTCGGAAGACATTTGATGAAGCTGTATCATTATTTTTGCAGTATAGTTGGTTAACAATACAAGAATCTGGTCACTATTCCATGACAAAGCTAGGTTTACAGCGAGCGGAGCAGACGCCTGACTTTTTATTTGACGGATGGCACTATAGGGGAAATGAGCATATATTTTTTGCAAGGTTCTCGTTAATTGTACAAAGTTTATCTTATCAAAATGCTGGGGTTCGTTCGTTTTCTCCTATTAGTAGGGATACGAATATTCAATCCTGGGTGCGAACTTTTTTAGTCGAGCATCACTATCAAGATGGACATTTACAGCAACAATTATTACAGGAATGTGAACAGGTACTGTCTGTGTTACCCTTGTTAGATGCTAATAAGCAACTCGTTCTCTATCGGTTAAGTGGTCATAGATTACCAGGGTGGACGTGGCAGCAGCTTGCTAGTCAACGACAGGAAACAGTTTTAGATTGTCAACTAGCGTTTATAGAATTGCTACATACGTTATTAAATGAAGTTCATCAGACAAATGATTGTCCCTTGCTCGGTAAAATAACTGAGGGATTAAGAGTAAAAGCATTATTAACTGATTCAGCACAGCAAACAGCACATTTATATGAGCAGGGCTATTCAATTGAACAGATTGTGCGAATAAGGAAATTAAAACAAAGTACAATTGAGGATCATTTGGTAGAATTAGCTATGAATGAACCGAACTTTTCGATTGGTCCTTTCGTCTCTTATGAAGAAGCGGAAAAAGTTTGGCAGGCATCGAAACATTATCAAACTAAAAAATTAAAAACATTGCATGAGGTAGTTGAAGGTATGAGTTATTTTCAGTTAAGGCTTGTCCTTGCGAAAGGAGAAGTATAAATGGAACTTGAACAAACGTTAGCAAAGTATTTTGGCTATACAACATTTCGTCCAGGCCAAAAAGAGGTCATAGAAGCAATTTTAGAAAAAAAAGATGTAATTGCTTTATTACCAACAGGAATGGGGAAATCACTTTGTTACCAGTTGCCAGGATATATTTTGCAGAAGCCGGTTTTAATTGTTTCTCCTTTGCTTTCTCTCATGCAGGATCAAGTAGAGGAGCTAAAACGCTTTGGTGAAAAGAGGGTAGTTGCCTTAAATTCATTTTTAACCGTAAGTGAAAAACGATATGCGTTACATTTCTTAGAGCAGTTTCGTTTTATCTTTACTTCGCCAGAGATGCTTTTACAGCAACAGGTTCAAGATAAGCTTTCACAAATGCAGCTAGGTCTTATCGTAGTGGATGAGGCACACTGTATTTCACAGTGGGGCTTTGATTTTAGACCAGATTATTTACGAATTGGACAATGGTTTTCACAAGTGAATCGGCCACCTGTTTTAGCTTTATCAGCGACTGCGACGAATAAAGTAGTCAATGATATACGAGATACATTGTCGCTGGATACGCCATTTGAGTTTTTGTACAATGTGGATCGGCCTAATATTCATCTTGGGCGTGTTGTATTTGAGGATAGGGCAGATAAAGCACATTGGATTATGCAGCATGTTAAAGAGACTGCAGGACCGGGTATATTATATATGTCCTCGCGGAAGCGTGCTGAACAATATAGTGCGGCGCTTATACAGGCAGGTATAAGAGCGGCAGCGTATCATGCAGGATATATTGCTGAGGACCGTCAGTTTATTCAGCAACAGTTTATTGACGGAGAGCTCGACTGGATTGTGGCTACGAATGCTTTTGGAATGGGTATCAATAAGTCTGATATTCGTCAGGTCATCCATGAAACGATGCCTGCTAATGTAGAAAATTACATGCAGGAAATAGGCCGTGCAGGGCGTGATGGTCAACCAGCGCTCGCTATATTACTATATAGTGATGGCGACGAGGAACTTGCGAAATTTGTTGTAACAGGCGATTTGCCAACAGCTGGTCATGTTGATCGTTATCAGGAACTGCTAAATCAACAAGTACACCCTTCTCAAATGTTGAAAAATGGAGAACTAAGTGAGACCGCTTTTCGTGTGCTTGATTTCTGGCTGCAACAAGAAACGATGGAACAA
This sequence comes from Lysinibacillus sp. NPDC093692, assembly GCF_050280125.1. Taxonomy (NCBI): domain Bacteria; kingdom Bacillati; phylum Bacillota; class Bacilli; order Caryophanales; family Bacillaceae; genus Lysinibacillus; species Lysinibacillus sp. NPDC093692. The sequence continues at coordinate 107,059 of NZ_JBNNUW010000004.1, read as the reverse complement.
GTGAAAGTGCGTTTAAATCATTTGGCACTAGAAAAATATCATGCTGTCGATAAAATGCATAAAATGACTCAGACAAAAGACTGTATACGCACTAAGTTAGTCGGGTATTTTGGGCAAAAATTGCTGAAAAAACCGGAAAACTGTTGTGAAAATTGTGGAATCCATTATGATGAAATCAATAAGGTACGCTTGACGGAAGAGAAGAAAATAGAAATGATTCCATGGAAAAGTCGGTTAAAACAACTTTTAATTGGTTTATAGAGGCTTATCACCAAAAGTTGTGGATGATATTTGTTAAACGTATGCATATAAGTTGATCTTTGTTTCTACTGGGCGGCCGCTTGGATAAGCGCCACAGATGTGACACAGGGCAAGTCTTGCGAGAGAAGTGGCTCAGCGGATGTCCTCCGGAAAGTGTCCAGTCGGAACGGATCGACCCCAAGCTATGGTGATAAACCCTTTTTAGACTATAATTTACGGTCATTTACTTTTTTCGCAAAATTCGTCATAATAGAATGATAGAAAGCGTAGTGAGGTTGGAGGAAAGACGAATGAGTAAAGAAGATTATCGCGATAAAATCGAAGAACATCGTCAATCTTTTGAAGAAGAACAAAAAGAACAGGAAGCTTTATCTAGAGTTGCAAGAATGAATAAAAATGGAAGTAATAATAAAAAGCCAAAAAATACAAAACGAAAAACGCCATTAATGACGATTCTTTTTGTGATTTTTATCTTAATTCCATTATCAATATTAGTCTATTTCTTAAAATTCTATGAACCTGGATCAACGATTGAAGAGGCTGAAAAAAATTCTTCAGAGGAAATTGTAGAAATTGACAATTCGGGGAATAAAACTGTACCTGTGTCAACTGACAAAAACAAAGATGGCGATAAAGCAGACAAAGAAAAGGGAACGTCTAAGAAAGACACTGAAAAATTAGCAGCAGAACAGAAGGCAGCAGAGGAAGCGAAAAAAGCCGAAGCAGCCAAGAATGCAGAAGAAGCTAGAAAAGCCGAAGTAGCTAAGAATGCAGAGGAAGCTAGAAAAGCCGATGAAGCTAGAAGAGCACAAGCCGAAGCGGATAGAAAAGCTGAACAAGCACGTAAGGCTGAGGAAGCACGAAAAGCAGAAGAAGCAAAACAATCTGCAAAAGCAAGTACACATACTGTAAAAACAAATGAAAACCTATATCGTATTGCATTGAATCACTACGGTGATGGCAGTGAAGCAACACTAGCGAAAATCCGTGCAGCCAACGGTATGTCTTCTAATAATATATCAGTTGGGCAAGTGATTAAGTTACCATAAAAAAACAGATGTCATTCTTTGGCAATGATGTTTTTCGAGTATAAAATAATGGACAAACGTTAACACCAAATATGGTTAAGGCGTACGTCTTATTTAGTGAAAAGGCGATTCTTTATTTTAAATGAATCGTCTTTTTGTTTTCGTAGGGAGAAGTGGAAGAATGATTTATTTTGGACTATTTGTTTTAGTAGTCATCGCGTTCGGACTTTATATGTTGAAGGTTGCACATGAAAATAATGTTTTACATCATCAATTGCAATTAAAGGGTGAACAGGAAAAGATCCGATTATTTTTTATCTCGGATACCCATTTACGCAAAATTAACCGACAGATGATTGAGCAGTTAGATGGTCCATTTGATGCTGTTATTATTGGTGGAGATTTTGCAGATGGACGTACACCTATTCAACGTATTCATGACAACCTAAATTTATTAACGCCTTTAGGACCAACTTATTTTATATGGGGTAATAATGACAGAGAAGTAGGCGAAGAGCAATTTCGAAGTATTTTACAGGACCATGGTGTTCAGATTATTGCCAATGATGCTGTATTACTCCCTAAAAAAAACCGCTTTTGGCTTAATGCAATTGAAGACACGTCTATAATGAAAAGTAGGTTTGATGAAGCATTTGCAAAGGTTGAAGAGAAAGACTTAGTTGTTTTCATCGCACATAACCCTGGTGTTTTTGCAGAAGTCCGTGCAAAATTTAAAGCAGATTTAATGATGGGCGGGCATTTACACGGTGGTCAAATTAGACTTGGCCCATATGGGGTGCATCCTAAAGGCTCATATCGAGAGCGTGAAGGTGTGATGACGTTAGTAAGCAACGGCTACGGTACTACATTATTACCTTTCCGACTTGGTGCGAGACCGCAGTGTCATATTATTGACATTGAAGTTTCGGATAAATAAACAACCAAAAGTCGTTAGAAGGCGTATAATGGAAGCGATAAGGATTTATTCAGTAAAAGCCCGATTAATCAATTATGCCTCGGCATAATTGCGTCCGGAATCGGCTTTGTGCATAGGACTGCAGATGTTTTTTGTGCAAAAGCGCAGTGCTAACGTAGCGTCAGCAACACGAGGGCCGACACGATGTCGGTCATTTCGGTAATGCCACAGGACGTGGCGTTTTTATCGATGCAGGTCAGTTAGCCGTTATCGCATGGATGCGATGGTTTTAGGCTAACATCCCCTCAGAACTCCTTTCCGATTTCCGTGACATCCGCCGGAGGCTTTAGGCCAACAAATGTTTTCTGTGCGAAAGCGCAGTGCTAACGTAGCGACAGCAACAACATGAAGTTGGTCACTGAGTCATGTGTTGCTGTCGCTTCGCTTTCGCTACAAAAGATATTTGCTGAAAGAAGTTAAAAGTAAAGTATTAGTATATTGCTAATACAAAGTTGATAGGAGTGTCAAGAAATGCAGCAAGTAGATGCAATTATTGTTGGAGGAGGCCCATGTGGTTTAGCAGCAGCAATAGCCTTGCAAAATATTGGTTTAAAGCCAATTGTCATTGAAAAAGGAAATATCGTAAATGCGATTTATAATTACCCTACACATCAAACTTTTTTTAGTACGAGTGAACGACTAGCTATCGGCGATGTCCCTTTTATTATTGAAGGACGTAAACCAAAGCGAAACCAAGCACTTGTTTATTATCGAGAAGTTGTGCGTTTGAAGGATATCCAAGTAAATCGCTTCGAGAAAGTAGATAGCGTTGTGAAAAATGGAGAGATGTTTACAGTAACGACAGATAAAGAAGTTTATACAACAGCTTATGTTGTGATTGCAACAGGCTACTATGACCATCCAAATTATTTAAACATTCCAGGTGAGAAATTACCGAAAGTCTACCATTACTTTAAAGAGGGACATGAATTTTTTGATACTGATGTTCTTGTAATAGGCGGAAAAAATTCGGCAGTAGATGCAGCGCTTGAGTTGAATAAGGCAGGAGCTCGCGTTACTGTTGCCTATCGTGGTAGTGAGTATTCACCTAGCATCAAGCCATGGGTTTTACCAGAATTTGAAGGACTAGTACGAAATGATGAAGTCCAAATGCATTTCAATACAAATATACTGGAAATCCGTGAGCAGGAGGTCGTAGTAGAAATTGATGGCAGCAAGAAAACTATAAAAAATGATTTTGTTTTTGCGATGACAGGCTATCATCCTGATCATTCATTTATTCGAGCAATGGGTGTCTCTATTGATGATGAAACGGGTCGTCCGTTCTTTAATCCAGAAACTATGGAAACAAATGTAGAAGGATTATTCATTGCAGGAGTTATTGCAGCTGGAAATAATGCCAATGAAATTTTTATTGAAAATGGTCGTTTCCATGGCGATTGTATTGCGAAGACAATTGTAGAAAAAGAAAAATAGCAATAGGAGCTGTATAGGCAAGTAAGCTGCTTATACAGCTTTTTTTCGGAAAGAGGAGCCGAAGTGACGGATATAGATAGAGGTGGCTCATCCAACGCTCCCTATGAAAGGCCCACCAGAAACGGAAATCACCCCCACGTTATGATGATGATAAGTAATTTCTCTAATCAAATCGAAGTTGATAAAAAAGGTGTGAAGGAATGATTGAATTATATTGGTTGATAAGTTATTTTGTAGGGAACTTTATGAGGGCCTGTTTTGTTGGAAAAGTATATGGTGTTAATTTACAGGAAGAAAGAAGTAAAAACCTAGGGACTAGAAATGCAGGTAGTGTGATTGGAAAAGGTGCTTTTTGTTGCAGCATTACAAGCCTTTCCAAAAAGATATGGACAGTTAAAGCTTCCGGCGGATGTCACGGAATCTGAAATGAGTTCTTAGGGGATGTTAGCCGTTATCGCATCCATGCGATAACGGCTAACTGACCTGCATCGGTAAAAACGCCACGTCCTGTGGCATTACCGCAATGACCGACATCGTGTCGGCCCTCGTGTTGCTGACGCTACGTTAGCACTGCGCTTTCGCACAAAAAGCATCTGCAGGCCTAAGCACAAAGTCGATTCCGGACGCAATTATGCCGAGGCATAATTGATAACATTGCAGCAGCTATCATTCATGCACTATCACGTTTCAACTATGCTCATCACTTTACAGCTTCCTAAGGATTTAGCAAATCTGCAGAGAGATTTAAATTTAAATGGTTTTTATGTTCATGCGGATAGCCAATACTTACGTCGAAGAAAAATCGTACAGCTGTCAGTTATTCAGCCGGATTTTTATAGCAATCGATCGGTTACATAATATTTTAGGTTATGATAAGCAAATTATAGATGCATAAGCCAACGTGAATATCGAATACATTAGCCTTACATGAAAAATTCTTTTAAATCAATAGGCGCTCCAACTTTATTGAGCCCAATTAATAATTTTAATCGAGCCTTTTGACCATTAATGCCGGTTGCAAATATAGCTCCTAGATCTTCGAGCATTTTGCCACCACCATCATAGCCGTAGACACCTTCTGCGATACCATTAAAACAGCGGGATACGAGTATAACTGGAATACCGCGCTCTATAAGACTTTCAATACCTTTCACTACTGATGGAGGGACGTTGCCTTGTCCAAGGCCTTCTAATACAACGCCATCATATTTACATGCTAATACTACATCAAGTAAATCAGCCTCCATGCCAGCGTACACTTTCAGCATGGCTACTCGTTTTGATAATCCATCAATATCTACATATTGACGGCCGATAGGAGCATGATGAAATAAAATTCTTGATTTTGTAATAAGTCCGATCGGGCCATACTGAGGTGACTGGAAGGTATTTACTGAACTAGTGCTTGTTTTTGTAGTATTAACAGCAAGGTGGACTTCGTCATTCATGGCAACGAGAACACCTTTCTCGCGAGCTTCTTCATCTACAGCTACACGAACGGCTTCTACTAAATTATAAACACCATCTGCACCAAGTTCGTTTGAGGAGCGCATGGCACCTGTTAAAACAATAGGAATTGATAAATCAGTCGTTAACTCTAAAAAGTATGCTGTTTCTTCTAATGTATCAGTACCATGGGTGATGACAACGCCATCAATTTTCTCCTCTGCAACTTTTTCGATAATAAGATTACGTAATTTAAGCATTTCTTTTTGAGTAATATGTGGTGATGGGAGGTTAAATGCCTCCATTTCAATAATTGTTGCGAGCGCATCAAGTTTACTACTTTCCTTCATAAGAGGATTTTCCTTGTTAGGCATAACGGCACCTTCATCGCTCATCGCCATAGATATTGTTCCACCTGTATGAATTAATAAAATTGTTTTTTTCATAAAAAATAATATCTCCTTTTAAAAAGTTTTGTGTCATAACATGGTATAATAATAGCAGTTTATCTTCATGTAACAGATGTTTTTTGTCGGAAAATGTCACAATAGTTTTCCGCCTATGACATACGATATACTTTTTGTCCAATAACCGACAGAATAAATAAACATAGGCTATGAAATTTTACATCCTGCAAAAATGCTAAAGTTAACCAACATTGTGAGGCGGACGCTTCACTTTCGTATAAAAAACATTGTTGGGAAAGTCAGAAGGATGTCACGAATTTTAAAATTTTAACATCATTATGTCAAGGTGAAATTGATTTTTGAAAGGGGCCGGCATCATGATCATCTTATTATCAGCTGCCATTGCTCCCGGTTTAGCGCTTTTTAGTTACTTTTATTTGCGCAATCAGATGGCAACGGAGCCAAGAAGAACCTTACTTCAAACGTTTTTGTATGGCGCATTTTTAACGTTCCCAATCTTGTTCTTACAATATGTACTAACAGAGGAAGGGGTCTTTCGATATCTTTATCTACAAGATGTAGTTTTTTCGAGTGTAGTTGAAGAGTTTTTTAAATGGTTTATTCTGTTAATCGCAATCTACAATCATGTAGAATTCGATGATCCTTATGATGGCATACTGTATGGTGCAAGCATATCTCTTGGTTTTGCCACGATTGAAAATGTGCTTTATTTATTTTCTTTCGGTTTAGATACTGCTTTTATGCGTGCATTATTACCTGTATCGAGTCATGCTTTGTTCGGTGTTGTAATGGGCTATTATTATGGACGTGCCAAGTTTTCAAAGTTTGCAAAGACGAAAGAAATGATTGCTATGGCGCTTTGTGCACCGGTAGTATTACACATTTTATATAATACAATTTTGTCATTTAAAGGCTATTGGGTATATTTAATGATACCTTTTATGCTATTTTTGTGGTGGTTTGGGCTACGAAAAGTCAAGCTTGCTCACTATCACCTAGTACAACATTTGCATATGCATAAAAAAATATAAAGCGTAGAAATCTAAAAAAGATTTCTGCGCTTTTCTATTTTTTAAATGTATAAAAAGTGTCGTTTGTTTCAAGCTATGAAAAAAAGGAGTGATGATAGTGCGTTTAGTAAGCATAATTTTTGCTTTGATGTTGGGGATTAGTATATTCGCTATTCCGCAAAATGACGCCATTGCATTTACCGAGCAACAGATTTCTCGTGGTGCTTATGGAGATGATGTAATTGAGCTACAGGCAAGGCTACAATACTTAGGGTTTTATAAAAGTAAAATTGATGGCAAATTTGGCTATAACACATATTGGGCTTTACGAATTTTCCAAGAGAAATATGGTTTACCAGTAGATGGAATAGCCGGTGCTAAAACTAAAAAAACTTTATCAGGTTATTCAGATTACGATGAAGGATGGGTCAAAGCGCAATTAAATGCAGGAAATCAATTCACCTATTATGGTGGTACGCCACTTGAACAGCAAGTGAAAACAAACACTGGCGGCGGTGGAGGTGGCGGTAAAAGTAGTGGTAGTAGTAATAATAATGGGACTAAAACTCAACTACCTCCAAAGTATACTGACAGAGATGTACAGTTAATGGCGAATGCGGTTTATGGTGAAGCTAGGGGAGAACCTTATGAAGGTCAAGTGGCTGTAGCAGCTGTTATTTTAAATCGTTTGGAAAGTCCTGAATTCCCAAATACTATTTCAGGTATTATTTTCCAACCGCTAGCGTTTACTGCGGTGGCAGATGGACAAATTTGGCTTGAACCAAATGAACGTGCAAAAGAAGCGGTTCTTGATGCTATGAATGGATGGGATCCTTCAGAAAATGCACTTTATTATTTTAATCCGAAAACAGCTACAAGTAAGTGGATTTGGTCACGAGCTCAAATTAAACGAATTGGAGAACACATTTTCTGTTCATAAGAAAGGAGGAAAAAAATGAGAACTATGCTCGTTATACTCACTGCGGCAGTTATTGGCTTAGGGGCATATAGCATTAATATGCACGGAAAAAATGCAAGTTTACAACGTACTGTGCTAGCTCAGTACACGGATAATTTAACGGATGCATCTGAGAAATTATCGCATCTACAAAGAGCTGTTTCACAATCTCTATTGTTTCGAGATGATCAAGCGATTCACAATGAGTTAGATTCTGTTTGGCGACTAAGCTCTGACGTTCGATCTTCTATGTCGAATATTCCTATCGGGCAAGAAATGTCGAACGACTGGCTAAGTTACCTAGGGCGCCTAGGAGATGAGGCTAAGAAAACATCTAAAACAGGTGATTACCAAGCTTGGCGAGAAAAAATGCCACAAGTCTCTACAAATTTACAATCACTTTCAGATGAGTGGTCAGCTGCAACAGTAGATTTTTATAAAAATAACGGTAAAATGGATGTCTGGTTACGACAAGTAGATACGAAGAACCCTAATACAACATTTGATAATGTACAAAAGACATTAAAGGATTACGGCGAAAAAGATTTCCCGCTTACATTAAGTGAATCGGATTGGCAGAAAAAAATAGAGCTTAAAGCATTACAAGACTCAGTCATTACTGAAAAAGAAGCATTGGAAAAAGTAAAACAATTATTCCCTATCATAAAAGATGCAACATTTACTGTTACAAAAAGTAGCGATACTGCACCATATCCGTTTTATCACATCCAATTCCACCAAGGCATTCGTTTAGGATATGTCGATCTAACAGAAAAGGGTGGGCATTTAATTTCCTACTTAGTGGAACGTCCGGTAGATGAAGCTAGGGTATCGCAGGATGAAATTATGAAAAAAGCTGAAGAATATGTAAAGCGACTTGGAATGAATGACGTTGCGTTTGTGGAAACTCGTGAAAATCATCAAGCATGGCATGTGACATTTGCGCGGGTTCACCCTGGTGATAATGCATTGGTTTATGCGGATGGGGTGCAATTAAAACTTGCTAAGGATACAGGCGAGTTACTTGGTGCAAATGCGATGGAATATATTCAGGAAGAGACGATTAAGCAACAAACAGCAAAACCAATTGATTGGAAAACTTTCTTTGATGCCGACGTGAAAGTAGAAGAAGTAAGAAAAATTTATACAGATAATGGTCAATTTGAACAGCGCCTTTGTTATGAGGTAATTGCGGTACGTGATAAAAATACGCAAGAAACGTTCAGAATTGTTATTGACGCAGAAAATCACAATGTTTTGAAAGTGGAATATTTAACGTAACATAAGAAAAAACTACCAGTTTTTATATAGCCAGAATGGGCATCTCATGCGATAATAAAGTATATTTGTGTTCGAGGAGATGCTCATGGAAATAAAAATTGGTACTCAATTAGAACTTGAACCAACTTATACAGAGAGTGTTGAAAAATTTCGCTGTAAAGTTGTAGAACAAACTGAAAATATTATTTACATCGATTATCCAATAAATGTTGCCACAAACAAAACAGCTTTTTTAATAGATGGATCTGAGTTTAGAGCAACTTTTCGCACGGATGATAAGCAATCATTTGCTTTTAGTACTGAAGTGGTTGGGCGTAAAGCTGGTAACATTCCTATGATTATGTTGCATTGTCCAATGGAAGATGACTTTATTAAAATTCAGCGTCGTGAATATGTACGTGTGGAAACGCCTGTAGATATAGCGATACAGTTTCAAGATGCCAAATATCAGCTAGTAACAACGGATATTAGCGCAGGTGGTCTGGCAGTTCTCTTGAAAGGGGCAATTAAATTTCAAGCTGGTGATGATGTTCAGTTAACAATCGTTTTACCATATGCCAACGGAGATGTTAAATACGTGATTACGGATGCGACGGTTGTTCGTATATTCGAAAAAGATGTCCAAAAAATGGCCACTATACAACTATCAGATACTGATGATGTAGACCAACAGCATATTGTTCGTTTCTGCTTTGAACGTCAGTTAGTGAATCGTCGTAAAGAAATAAATCCTTTTGATGATTGATTTTTTCGCTTATTAATTGATCAGTGAGATGAATGCAGATTTAAGTTGCTTTTCAGCGGATGTCCAAAAACCCGCTGAAATAGAGGAACTCGGTCTAAGAACGCCACGTCCTGTGGCATTTTTACCGAACTGACCGATATCAGTCGTCCCTCGTGCAGGACAAATCACAAAGTAATTATGCCGAGGAATAATTGATAGGAAGTTTACACACCTTCAACTCGAGTAGTAATTAGATTTTAGAAAGCCCTCTCCTTGAAGAGGGCTTTTTTATGATACAATATGGTGTGATAGAAAGTAGGGGGAAATATGAAGAAAAACATTCAAATTGCGATTGACGGACCTGCTGGCGCTGGGAAAAGCACAATCGCAAAAATCGTTGCAGAGGCACTTAAATTTACTTATATCGATACAGGTGCTATGTATCGTGCTGTCACGTATAAAGCAATGCAACAAAACATACATTTAGATGATGAAACAAAATTAGCAGAAATGCTTGCATCTAGCACAATTGACTTAAAGCCTTCTTCTCAAGGACAATTAGTCTTTTTAGATGGAAAGAATGTTTCTGCTGAAATTCGATCAAATGAGGTAACTTCATCTGTTTCACAAGTAGCAGCTCATGCTAAAATACGCGAACTATTAGTAAAGCAGCAACAAAAGCTTGCAGCTAATGGCGGTGTAGTGATGGATGGGCGCGATATTGCTACGCATGTATTAAAAAATGCAGAACTAAAAATATTTATGTCTGCAACTGTAGAAGAGAGAGCAAGACGTCGTTTTATTGACAATCAAAAGCGAGGAATTGAATCTACCGTTGAAAAGCTTCAAGAAGAAATTGCCCTGCGCGATAAAATGGATAGCGAGCGTGAAGCATCACCACTAATTCAAGCAGAAGATGCCATATTTTTAGACACGACAGCATTGTCAATTGATGATGCAGCACAGGCCATTTTAAAATTAGCGCAAGAAAAAATGCTGTAAATCCAAAAATTTCAGACATTTTTTGAATTTAAAGGATTTATTTTTGTCTTTGTCTTCAATATCGAATAAAATAGTAAGGGAAGATGCGAAGGAGGGTTACATATGTCTGAAGAAATGAACAATGTAGAACAAACGTTTAACGAAGGTGATATCGTCAAGGGTATTGCTGAGCAGGTTGATGAAAAAGCGGTAACTGTTTCAATCCCGGGTGCACCATTTGACGGTATTGTACCGATAAGTGAGTTATCAAGCTTACACATTGAAAAAGCGTCTGACGCCATCTCTGTCGGAGATGAGTTGGAATTGATGATTACAAAAGTTGAAGAAGAAAACTATGTATTATCAAAACGTAAAGTAGATGCTTTAAAAGCATGGGATACACTCGAGCAAAAATTCAACGCTGAGGAAATTTTCGAAGCGGAAGTAAAAGATATTGTTAAGGGTGGTCTTGTCGTAGATTTAGGAGTACGTGGCTTCGTTCCAGCATCCCTAGTAGAAGACTACTTTGTTGATGATTTTGAAGACTATAAAGGTAAGTCTCTTAACTTTAAAATTGTTGAGCTTGATAAAGAAAAAAATCGCTTGATTTTATCACATCGTGCTGTAGTGGAAGCTGAAAAAGCTTCTCAAAAGAAAGATGTTATTAACCAAATTAAAACTGGCGATGTTTTAGACGGTAAAGTACAGCGTATTGCATCATTTGGTGCCTTTATTGACCTTGGTGGTATTGATGGCCTTGTGCATATTTCACAAGTGTCTCATGAGCATGTGAGTGATGTGAGTGAGGTTTTATCAGAAGGACAAGAGGTGAAGGTGAAAGTCCTTTCTGTAGACCCAGCAAATGAGCGTATTTCGTTATCTATTAAAGAAACGATTCCTGGTCCTTGGTCGAACATTGAAGAGCGTGCAGCTAAAGGTACAGTGTTAGATGGAAAAGTAAAACGTCTTACTTCTTTCGGAGCATTTGTGGAAGTTTTCCCAGGTGTAGAAGGTTTAGTGCATATTTCGCAAATCGCGCATAAGCACATTAATACGCCTCATGAAGCTTTAAAAGAAGGACAAGAGGTACAGGTGAAAGTGCTTGACGTAAATGCTGAAGATGGCCGCTTAGCATTAAGCATTAAAGATTTACTTGAAAATCCTGAAGCAGAGGAAGTAATCGACTATGAATTACCAGAAGAAAACACAGGTTTCTCTTTCGGTGATGTCATTGGCGATAAGCTGAAAAACTTTAAATAAACATGACAAGCGAGGATACAGTTTGTGTCCTCGCTTTTTTATGGAGGAAATGGCTAGAAAAGCCAAAGCGACGGAAAGAACAATCAAAGTAAAACGGATACAATAAATCAGACTCGAAGATGATTACATCACATCGAACATTCAAATAGCTCAGCCGAAATGATATAAAAATTTCTAAATAGACGGAAAGAACGGTACATAGCGCGCACATTCATGGATATGATATGATATAATGGCATTTTTCGTGTATAATAGCGAAAGACAAGAAGTTGGAAGGATGAAGTACAGATGACGAAACCAGTAGTAGCCATCGTAGGTCGTCCGAACGTAGGTAAGTCGACGATTTTTAATCGTATCGTTGGAGAACGTGTTTCGATTGTGGAAGATATTCCAGGCGTTACACGCGACCGTATTTATAGTTCGGCAGAGTGGTTAACACATGACTTTAATATTATTGATACAGGTGGTATTGAGATTGGGGACGAGCCGTTTTTAGAACAAATTCGTCAACAAGCGGAAATCGCCATTGATGAAGCGGACGTTATTATCTTTATGACGAATGGTCGTGAAGGTGTAACAGCTGCTGATGAGCAAGTAGCTAAAATTTTATACAAAACAAAAAAACCGGTCGTTTTAGCAGTTAATAAAATTGATAACCCGGACATGCGCGAAATGATTTATGATTTCTATGCGCTTGGCTTTGGTGAGCCTTGGCCAATTTCTGGTTCTCACGGCTTAGGCTTAGGGGATTTATTGGACGAATGTGCTAATCATTTCCCTAATGAAGATGAAGAGCAATATGGAGACGAGGTTATTAAATTCTCGTTAATTGGTCGTCCAAATGTGGGGAAATCTTCATTAGTAAATGCATTTTTAGGCCAAGATCGCGTTATTGTGAGTAATATCGCGGGGACTACTCGAGATGCTATTGACACGCCGTATGAGTATGATGATCAGGAATATGTCATTATTGATACGGCAGGTATGCGAAAAAAAGGGAAAGTATACGAAACGACAGAGAAATACTCTGTATTGCGTGCGTTACGAGCAATTGAACGCTCTGATGTTGTTTTAGTCGTTCTAAATGTGGAAGAAGGTATTCAAGAACAAGATAAAAAAATTGCAGGCTACGCGCATGAAGCAGGAAAAGCTGTTGTCATCGTAGTTAATAAATGGGATGCTATTGAAAAAGACGAAAAAACAATGAACGTCTTTACACAACAAATTCGTGAGCATTTCTTATTCTTAGACTATGCACCGATTATTTTTGTATCGGCTAATACAAAGCAGCGTGTACATCAAATTTTACCGATTATACAACGTGTAAGTGAAAACCACGCAATGCGAATTCAATCATCTATCCTTAATGAGGTGATTGAGGATTCTGTAGCACGTAACCCTGCACCAACTGATAAAGGCCGCCGTCTTCGCATCTACTATGCTACCCAAGTTGCGATCCAGCCCCCGACGTTTGTGGTGTTTGTTAATGAACCAGAGCTAATGCATTTCTCTTATGAACGATTTTTAGAAAACCGTATCCGAGAAACATTTGATTTTGAAGGAACGCCAATTCGATTAATTACCCGTGCACGTGCTTAGGAAAAATATACACATACAATACGCCAGCCCGACAATATTGTTGGGTGGCGTCTTTTTACAAGAGAGGAAAGTATAATTTTCTCTAGCATTTTTCGTAACTAATAAGAGTGAATTGTCTTTTCTTAACAAGGGAGGATTTTGAATGGAAAAAGTTTGTGTGTTAGGGGCAGGCTCGTGGGGGACAGCACTTGCGATGGTACTTGCAGAAAATGGGCATGATACACTTCTTTGGACTCATCGAACAGATCAAGCTGAAGAAATTAACAACCTGCATACTAATAGAAAGTATTTGCCTGAAACTGTACTGCCGACAAATTTGTATGCGACAAGTGATATTGCTAAGGCAGTTGACCATTCGGAAACAATTATCGTAGCAGTGCCAACTAAGGCTATTCGAGAAGTATGTGAAAAAATGTGCGTAACACTCGATAAAAAAATACTGTTTGTGCATGTATCGAAGGGAATTGAACCCGATACATTAAAACGAATTTCGGAAATTTTAGAAGAAAGTCTACCTGCAAAATTTGTAGAAGAAGTTGTTGTACTTTCGGGTCCAAGTCATGCAGAGGAAGTTGTCTTACACCACCCGACAACGGTCACAGCAGCTTGTGCAAACATTGAAGCCGCAGAAAAAGTGCAAGATTTATTTATGAATCAATATTTCCGTGTCTACACAAGCAAAGATGTGATTGGCGTAGAAATAGGTGGCGCATTAAAAAACGTAATAGCATTAGCGGCAGGTATTTCAGACGGCTTAAATTATGGTGATAATGCCAAAGCGGCACTTATTACTCGAGGTTTAGCTGAAATTTCACGTCTTGGTGTTGAAATGGGAGGGAATCCATTCACATTTTCAGGACTTTCAGGCATGGGGGACTTAATTGTAACATGTACAAGTGTACACTCTCGTAATTGGCGCGCAGGTAATTTATTGGGGCAAGGAATGAAACTACCAGAGGTACTCGATCAAATGGGCATGGTTGTTGAGGGAGTACGCACAACAAAAGCGGCCTATCAGCTAGCAGAGAAATATAACGTTGCTATGCCGATCACAGCGGAGCTTTATAGTGTTCTATTTAATACTATCGAACCTAAAATAGCGGTTGATACATTAATGATGCGTATGAAAAAGCGAGAAATCGATGACATGATATACTAAATTAATGAAAATGGATAAATAAGGTTAATCGACATACCTAATCTATTTGATTAGTTATGTCATAAAATGGACATAAATAAGGTGTCTCAGAGAATATCTGAGACGCCTTATTGTGTGCTTTTAATTAATTATTTAATAAAGGTTGTCCATTTAACTTCTAGAAAAAGTCTCCTACCTCTATAGGCGGTGGTGTGATGCGGTCTTTAAGCTGCTTTTCAGCAGGTATCCAAACACCCGCTGACATAAAGGAACTCAGTCTAAGAAACGCCACGTCCTGTGGCAATGACTGAGTGTCCAACATCATGTTGTTGCTGACGCTTCGCTTTCGCACAGGCAAAAACCTTTGCTGACGCTTGTTAGCACTGCGCTTTCGCACAGAAAACATTTGTTGGCCCAAAAGCCGATTACGGACACAATTATGCCGAGGTATAATTGATTGATAGTTATTGGACAACTATTTCTTTTTAGTGAAAGCACATAGTATAATATATTTTGATTGTTTCGTGACGTTGTAGAAAGGTGGTTGTTTTAAATGGGTCCGTTAGCACATTTACCTGCGCTTGATGTAATGTGGGTATCGTTTTATTGTATTGGCTTTTTGATTATATCTATAGGTTTAATTTATCTCGGTCGTAATAAGATTTCGAACGTTTTTTTACGTACAATCGTAAATTTAATTGCATACATACTGTTTGGACTTGGCACATTTTTAATGGTTCTAATTGTAGCCACATGGCCAGCATAAAAATGATGAGGTGGAAGTGACATGAAAAAACTAAGTGCTTTTCTTTTGGTAATTGTAACCGCTGTACTTCTAGTAGGTTGTGCATATCCAGAAGACGAGAAAAGGGCAAAAGTAGTGCCGGATGCTGATAATTTAGCTGCGGTTCAGCGTGCGGTTGATGAATATCGTGAAGCAACTGGTGGACTAGTTCCAATTAAAAATAGCGAGTTAGATACAGATATATATATAAAATATTTAATTGATTTTGAAAAACTAATGCCTAAATATCTTGCGCAAATTCCTGGGAACGCCTATGAAAAGGGTGGGATTTTCCAGTATATTATTTGGGATCCTGAGAATGAAGCTAAAGTAAAATTGGTAGATTTAAATGCCGCAGAGCGAATTCGTGAAATTAATATTCGCAAACTTTCAACCGAATATTTACCAATAAAGGGTGTAGATTCTGATAATGTATTTAAAATTAACTTTGAAAAATTGGGCTATAAAACAGAAGTAACTGTGAAGAGCCCCTATTCTGGTACCGAATTACCAATATTTATGACAGGCGATGGCGAAATGCATGTCGACTATTCAGTTGATTTAGGGCAACTACTAAAAGAAGATAAGCCTGATGTAAAACCTGGAGATGATATTCGTCAGCTACTTATCGATAAATATCCAGTAGTGCCAGCTTATTCTTTACCATATACAGTAGATGAAAAAGGTGAGCCGATTTATTATATGGACGCCTATAATAGTGACGCAAAAAAAGCTAGAGAAAAATTAATTCAAGAGTATGAATCCAAAAATAAAAAAGATTAGTCAACAAGCTCCTTACATTTGTGAGGGGCTTTTCATATTTATCTAACCGCTCGCATATAGTGAAAAAGCGTAGATAAAGGAGGCAGAAACCTTGAGTGAAGCAGTATTTAGAGAAATTGCAGAGCGCACAAATGGCGATGTTTATATTGGTGTTGTCGGTCCAGTACGTGTAGGTAAATCAACATTTGTAAAAAAGGTTATGGAATCGGTCGTGTTACCAAATATTGTGGATGATACAGAAAGAATGCGAGCACAAGACGAGTTGCCACAAAGCTCGCCGGGGCCAGTCATTATGACTGCTGAGCCGAAGTTTGTGCCTGCCCAAGCAACACGTATTGCGGTCGGTGAAGATGAAATGACATTCCAAATTCGTTTAGCAGATTGCGTTGGTTATGTCATTGACGGTACAAAGGGCTATGAGGATGAAAATGGTCCGAAATTTGTGCATACACCTTGGCATACAGAGCCTATCCCTTTCCAAGAAGCGGCGAAAATAGGTACGGATAAAGTAATTCGTGACCATGCCAATATTGGAATTGTTGTAACAACAGATGGCACGGTCAATGGTATAAGTCGTCGTGCGGCAGAGAAGGCTGAAGAGGAAATCGTAGAGCAATTAATGGATATTGGAAAACCTTTTGTTATTGTATTAAATTGCCAAATGCCGGCGCGGGAGGAAACGGTGCAGCTCCGAAATGAGTTATTTGAGCGCTATAATGTTCCAGTAATTGCTATTTCGATTGATCAAATGCGCGCATCTGATATTCAGTATATTTTGCAAGAAGCATTATTTGAATTTCCAATTCGAACAATTGAGGTGGAAAAACCAGATTGGTTAGATGTTTTAGATGCAACACACCCATTAAATGTTGCACTAATCGATTCGATGGAAGAAGTGCTGTCATCTATTATGAAAATTAGAGACGTGCAGCAGGCGTCAGATGCTTTTAAAGCTATTGATTTTATTGATCAAAGTGAAGTGGTACATGTGGATGCTGGTATTGGAACTGCGGTCATTCGAGTATCATTACAAGGCGAGCTATATAAGTCGGTGTGTAATGAATGGCTAGATGAACCAATTGAGACGAAGCGTGATTGGCTACTCTTTATTAAAGAGGCGGCAGAAGCAAAAGAGGCACAAAAACGCTTTAAAACTGCTATTAGTCAAGCAGATTCGACTGGTTATGGTGTAACATTGCCGATGATGCAGGAGTTTGAGCCAACAGCTCCAGAACTCATTAAACAAAATAATTTTTATGGTGTGCGTATGAAGGCAAAAGCGCCATCATATCATATTATTCGTGTAGATATGGAATCAGAATTCGCGCCACTAATAGGCTCAGAATTCCATAGTCAACAATTGCTTAAGGATTTAAATCATGCTTATTTACATGATCGTGAAGCTTTATGGAACACGCAGCTTTTTGGAACTCCATTACATGAAGTGTTAAAAGAAGGAATACGCTATAAAATGGATGCAGTTCCAAATACAGCTAAAAAACGGATGCGACAAACAATTGAACGTATGGTGAACGAAGGCGATAGAGGATTAGTTACATTTATTTTGTAGTGATAAAAAGAAAAATAAAGCGCAAAAAAATACTACAGGTCTTTTCGTTTTTATGCGAAAAGTCCTGTTATTTTTGTTTTTTGGGTGAAAAACTAATTTTTTGGTTATAATCATGAATGAATACAGTTGCGTAGCGGTTTTCTATGTGTTAATCTTTTTACAGAATTGGTTCATGACCCTTTGAGAGGAGGTGAATGGTGTGAATAAAACAGAATTAGTAAACTCTGTTGCTGAAGCTGCAGGTCTTTCTAAAAAAGACGCTTCTAAAGCAGTTGAAGCTGTATTTGATACAATTCAAGATGCTCTTGCAAAGGGTGACAAAGTACAATTAATTGGTTTTGGTAACTTTGAAGTACGTGAACGTGCGGCTCGTAAAGGTCGTAACCCACAAACTGGTAAAGAAATCGAAATCGCTGCTAGCAAAGTACCTGCTTTCAAACCAGGTAAAGCGCTTAAAGATGCTGTAAAATAATACACGTCTAGTAGTTACATAGAGCAGTCTTCATGTATACGAACATGGAGGCTGCTCTTTTTAACTTATTTCAGCGAGTGTTGCATAGTTAACTGTACATAGAAAGATGACATAAACGTCAGTGTAAGCAATATAGATTTCCTATGCACAATTTAGATATATCGATGAAAGTCGAGATTTATTTTTGAAACTTGTAGATATATTTAGTTGGTTGGGGTGGAGATAGGGCATCTCCATTAGAGGGTCACCGTCACTGGAACGCTAGCGAGTAGGGGACGAATGCTAAAATCATCATATTTGTCATGACCTTTCGCAGAATAAAACTGTCACCACGACTCCTCAAGAAAGAAGCGCCCTGTTGGGATGGTCAGCCTGACGTCCTTGTGATGAGCTAAAATTTACAAAATATACTACTGATTAGTAAGTGTGAAGTAGCGATTTTGCTTATATAGTGTTGAATTTCTTTTGAATCAAGTAAGTCATTTTGCGCTTACCTTTTGGATATGCTACGATGCATAAGGAAATGTGTAATGTATTGATACGCAGGAGGGTTTTTACGGATGTCGAATGTTGATTTATTGAAAATAGAAGAAGCAGTAAAAATGATATTAGAGGCGGTAGGCGAAGATGTAAATCGTGAAGGTTTACTCGATACACCAAAACGTGTAGCAAAAATGTATGCAGAAATGTTTAGTGGCTTACATGAAGACGCAAAAGATTATTTTAAAACAGTGTTTCATGAAGACCATGAGGAATTAGTACTTGTAAAGGACATTCCGTTTTATTCGATGTGTGAGCATCATCTAGTACCTTTTTACGGAAAAGCGCATGTCGCATACATACCAAACGATGGCATTGTTGCTGGACTAAGTAAATTAGGACGCGCAGTAGAAACTATTGCTCGTCGTCCGCAATTACAAGAACGTATTACCTCTTCAGTAGCAGAGACAATTATGGAAATGCTCTCTCCGAAAGGTGTTTATGTAGTGATTGAGGCGGAGCATATGTGCATGACGATGCGAGGGCTTAAGAAGCCGGGATCTAAAACTGTGACATCGGTTGCACGTGGTATTTACGAAGAAGATGAAGTAAAACGTAGAGAAGTTTTATCATTTATTCAAATGTCTTAATATGCATGTCTAATTATGTTATGATGGACTAAGAATTTGTCGGATTTAAGGAGTGTAAAGACAATGTCACAAGATTATATTGTTATTCAAGCAGAGGAAGATGGCGTGCATGTAATCGGTTTAACGCGAGGTACAGATACAAAGTTCCATCATTCTGAAAAATTAGATGCAGGCGAAGTTATGATTGCTCAATTTACTGAACATACATCTGCCGTGAAAATTCGTGGAAAAGCACAGATTCATACAGCTCATGGTGTTATAAATAGCGAATCGAAAAAGTAATGAAGAACAATGATAGGCAAAAGTGCTTTAAAAATGGTTTTGTGTTGATGGCAAATTAGTGATGCACATATAAATCGACTAAATGTGTAAAACTGTTTTTAACTTCTTTCAGCAGATGTTTTTTGTAGCGAAAGCAAAGCGTCAGCTTCAAATGTCTTTTGGAGAAAGTGCAACGGCAGGTACAGAAACGTTAAAGCTTCCGGCGGATGTCATGGAATCGGAATGGAGTTCAATACAGGCTGTTAGCCCGAAGGTCATCGTATTCATGTGATAACGGCTAACTGACCTGCATCGGTAAAAAACCACGCCCTGTGGTATTACCGAAATGATCGACATCGTGTTGGACCTCGTGCAGGACTAAGTACAAAGCCGATTCTAGAATCAATTATGCCGAGGCATATTTGATTGAGAAGCTCTACTGCCTATCATGTTGAATAAAGCAAAAATTTTTTATTCCGAATCGTCGCGTGTGCTATAATGACTCAGTAAGCAAGCGTTAGATCCATGAATTGGCTAACGTATTTGAAAGTGAAATGGAGTAAGGTCTATGAATGCAACATACATTCAAAATTCAATTGCACAATTAAAAACAGAGATTTTCATGGATGTTCGTCATAGAACTTTGCAAAAATACACAGGAGTGCCTGTGCTCGATGAAAATCAATTATTTTACTTGTTAGTTCCCTTTTTGAATGGTGAAGAGTGGCAACAAGAGGAAAGAGAAGCTGCAATCACGGTTGGGATTGTATACGCAGCTTTAGCGGCGCACGATCATATTAAAGAATTAGATGCCACATCAAAAGAACAGCAGCTAACTGTTTTAGCTGGGGACTTTTATAGTGGTCGTTATTATGAGATTTTAGCGAAGTCGGGAAATGTCGCATTGATTAGAAATTTGTCGCAAGGGATTGTGCAACGTTGTGAACACCAAATTAAAGTATATGAGGCAGAAAAACGAACACTCGAACAATGGTATGCCTCAATTACTAACATTGAATCGGGATTAATCTCAAAATTTTTTGAGCTATATTCGTTTAGTAACTATATTCCAATTGTGGAGAAGAGCTTATTAATCTTGCGTTTAGAAAGAGAATGGGCGACTTATCAACGTGGACAAGTAACGATAATGAGTAGGGTTCTTGAAGAAAGTGCGAGATATGCTGGAGTGACCTATGGCAACGTTATACAGGACAAAATTGTGCAAATAAAAACAGAGCTGTTACAGGTGATAGAAGAGGCATCATTTTTACAAGGTGATGTGAAACAAGCTCTACAAGCGCATGTAGAGGCATCCATTGCTTCTACTAATGGATAAGAGAGGTTTTTCGAAATGGCTAAAACGAAAGAAGAGCACGTGCACGAAGTATTTGAAAGTATTTCGCAAAGCTATGACAAAATGAATGGTGTTATTAGCTTCCAGATGCATGTTGGCTGGCGCAATGATACGATGAAGCGTATGGCAGTAAAACCTGGAGCGAAAGCACTGGATGTTTGCTGTGGTACGGCAGATTGGACAATTGCCTTAGCTGAAGCAGTTGGTGAAAGCGGAGAAGTAAAAGGGGTAGACTTCAGTAAAAACATGCTGAAGGTTGGCGAACAAAAAGTAAAGCCATACCCACAAATTGAACTAATACATGGAAATGCTATGGAATTACCTTTCCCAGACAATACATTTGATTATGTAACAATTGGTTTTGGTCTTCGCAATGTACCAGATTATTTACAAGTTTTAAAAGAAATGAATCGTGTTGTAAAACCTGGGGGAATGGTTGTTTGTTTAGAAACATCTCAATCTGAAATTCCCGGCTATCGACAATTATTCCGTTTTTATTTTAAATATATAATGCCGGTATTTGGTAAAATATTTGCGAAAAGCTTTAAAGAATATTCTTGGTTACAGGAATCAGCAAATGATTTCCCAGGTATGAAGAAGTTAGCGGCAATGTTTGAACAGGCAGGTTTAGAAAAAGTAACGTACAAAGCATACAGTGGCGGTGCTGCGGCAATGCATATAGGCTTAAAAAAGGTACGTTAATGGGGGAAGGTTTTCACAAGTGGAAAAGATGAAGTTAAAACTACTCTATTCCGATTTGAAATCAGATATCGAAATCATTGAAAAAGAATTAGAAAGAGCAGTGAACTCTTCTTCAGGTTTAATCAATGATGCTTCTCTCCATTTATTGCAAGCTGGTGGTAAACGGATACGACCAATTTTTGTGTTGCTTGGCGCGAAATTTGGCGACTATAATATCGAAAAGATGAAGGATGTAGCCGTGCCAGTAGAGCTTATTCATATGGCATCACTTGTGCATGATGATGTAATTGATGATTCCAATATGCGAAGAGGACGCCCGACTGTCAAATCACAATGGAATAATAGAGTTGCAATGTACACGGGCGATTTTATTTTTGCGCGTGCACTTGAATATATTACAAAGCTTGAAGACCCATTAGTTCATCAAATTTTAGCACGTACGATGGTGGAAATTTGTAACGGTGAAGTCATTCAAATCGAAGATAAATTTAGACTAGATCAAGGCTTAAAGGATTATTTTAGACGAATCAAACGCAAGACGGCATTACTAATTTCTTCTAGTTGTGAACTTGGTGCAGTAGCAGCAGGTGTCGATCCCAAAACAGTGAGACATTTGAAACGCTTCGGCTATTTTGTAGGCATGAGCTTCCAAATTATCGATGATGTTTTAGACATAATGGCAACAGATAAAGAATTAGGGAAGCCAGCCGGTAGTGATTTATTGCAGGGGAATATTACATTACCGATTCTACTGTTAAAAGATGATCCTGGAATGCAACCTTATTTGGTAAAAGTGTTTGCAGGTACTTTGACAGAGGTAGAACGTCAAAATATGTTGCGCTATGTGCGTAAATCCGACGCGATTGAGCAAGCTAATAAAATGAGTGATAAATATTTGAAAAAGGCATTACAGGAAATAGATGCATTACCAAAACATCCCGTCAAGAAAAAATTACGTGATGTTGCTTTATTTATGGGTAAGCGTAAATTCTAGCTTTTTGTTGTACAAAGCCCGATTTTTTGTTAATATTTATCGGTAGGTGTAAAACCTGTTATACGAATTTAAGGAGTGTTTTAAACATGGCAATCGAACAAACTTTTTTAATGGTTAAGCCGGATGGCGTAGAACGTCAAGTAGTAGGAGATATCGTAGATCGTTTTGAGCGTCGCGGTTTTGTATTGAAAGGTGCTAAATTAATGGTAATTCCTACAGAATTAGCAGAAAAGCACTACGCTGAGCATGCTGAGCGTCCATTCTTTGGTGAATTAGTTGATTTCATCACTTCTGGTCCTGTTTTCGCTATGGTATGGGAAGGCGAAAACGTAATTAAGCTTGCTCGTACAATGATGGGAGCAACTAAACCTGAAGAATCTAACCCAGGTACAATCCGTGGTGACTACGCAACAACTGTTTCTCACAACATCATCCACGGTTCTGACTCACTTGCTTCTGCTGAGCGTGAAATCGCTTTATTCTTCGGTGAAGATTTAGTTTAATTTCTTTCAGCGTTTATCTCCGACTTAGTGAGATGACAATTATGCTAAGGCATAGTTGAATTTGCAAATAGATTAAGCAATCTCAATTCAATTTGAGATTGCTTTTTTTATTGCTCTGAAAATGGAGTGCGGTTACTTAATAAATAGAAGCCTATAACAAAAATAGACATATAAAATCAGTGGTGGAAATTTTCTAGATACATATAGAATTGTTAAATACTTCTTAGTCATGTAAAATAAAAGATGTAATATTCTGATAATTATAGTTTTTGAATAGCTTAATAATCAAGAATATATTTCATAGCATCTAAATACATTGGATGATAGGAAATGAGAGAATTGACAGCGCAAAGGGGTTTTTTTATGAGAGAAGTGGTAATTGTATCAGCTGTTCGTACAGCAGTTGGCAGAAGTAAAGGGGCATTAAGCAATGTTCGAGCAGATGACTTAGCGGCAGATGTACTGCAAGAAGTGGTACAACGAGCAGGTATCAATAAGGATCAGGTGGAGGATGTTATTTTTGGCTGTGTGACGCAAACTGCTGAACAGGGAGCAAATATAGCCCGTACGGCCCTATTAATGGCAGGTTTTCCGGAGAGTGTCCCAGGTGTGACAATTGATCGTCAATGTGGATCAAGTCAGCAGGCTGTTCATTTCGCAGCACAGGCTATTTTAGCAGGCGATATGGACATTGTTATTGCTGGTGGAGTTGAAAGCATGACGAGGGTGTCAATGGGTTCTAACATGAAGGGGGCTCACGCGGGTAAACGATTACAAGACAATTATACAATTATTCATCAAGGGTTATCAGCCGAAAAAATAGCGGAAAAATGGAACTTGTCGAAGGAACTGCTCAATAACTTTGCTTACAATAGTCATAGACGAGCATTAGGTGCAATTGAGGCAGGCCATTTTAAAAAGGAAATACTGCCTGTCCAAGTTACGCAAGAAGACAGCACAGTGACAACGTTTTCTGTTGATGAGGGACCACGGCCAGAAACGACAGTTGATAAATTAAATGGACTAAAAACCGTTTTCCAGGAAGATGGTGTGATAACAGCCGGTAATGCAAGTCAAATGAGTGATGGTGCCTCAGCTGTAGTTATTATGTCTTTAGAAAAGGCGCAAGAGCTTGGCATCCGACCGCTTGCTAAAATTGTTACAAGAGTTGTTGTTGGCTCAGATCCGACGTTAATGCTAACTGGTCCAATTGAGGCAACTAGACAAGCGCTAGAACGTTCAGGTCTTACGATCGAGGAAATTGACACGTATGAAGTAAATGAAGCTTTTGCGCCAGTACCACTTGTTTGGCTGCATGAAATTGGAGCAGATCCAAATAAATTAAATCCAGATGGTGGAGCAATTGCTTTAGGGCATCCACTAGGAGCGACGGGCACAAAACTGTTAACAACGATGCTATACAGAATGGAACGAGAAAATTTACATTATGGCTTACTCGCAATTTGTGAAGGCATGGGAATGGCGAACGCTACTATCATTGAAAAAATGTAAAAGGGGTTGTGTTTGATGAATGAAGTAAAAGCAGTTGTAACAGGGGGAGCATCTGGTTTAGGAGAGGCGACTGTTCGTAGAATTGTTGCTAACGGTGGCAAAGCAGTTATTTTTGATCTTAATGACGATCGAGGGCATGCACTAGTAGAGGAGTTAGGGGAGAATGTCCAATATGCACGCGTTGATGTGACAAAAGAAGCTGATGTAGCGGCAGGGCTTGAGCAGGCAGTAGCAACATTGGGCTCCATTAATGTCACAGTGAATTGTGCCGGAATTGCCGATGCAAGTAAAGTACTTTCAAAACGTGGTGTACATGCTCTTGGTTTATTTGAAAAGGTGATTTCTGTCAATTTAATTGGTACGTTCAATGTAATTCGTCTAGCAGCCGAGAAGATGCAACTGAATGAGCAAAACGAGGATGGTCAGCGTGGCGTTATTATTAATACCGCATCTGTTGCGGCTTTTGATGGGCAAATAGGACAAGCAGCATATAGTGCCTCAAAGGGTGGTGTGGCAGCGATGACGTTGCCGATTGCTCGAGAGCTTGCTGAAATCGGTGTACGTGTCATGACGATTGCTCCAGGATTAATAGAAACACCAATGTTTGCGTCGTTGCCAGAGCCAGCAAGAACAGCACTTGCTCAAATGACGCCTTTCCCTAAACGACTTGGAAAACCAACAGAATATGCGTTGCTGGTCGAAAGTATTATCCAAAATGGTTTGTTAAATGGTGAAGTCATCCGCTTGGACGGCGCGATTCGTTTGCAGCCAAGGTAATGGTATCTCGAAGGTGCTTGCCTCAAAATTCAATAAGCTAGACTGTTCATAGAGTGAAGGGTATGAGCAAAAGCTCCTGTAATTACGCATTTGTGAACCTCTTAAGTGAAAAGGAGCTTGTCTGCGATTAGTGAGGGGGAAATTAACTTATTTTATATGGTTCATCAACAAAAATTGTGATGACTTTTGTTAAAACGTCTACTATGTAAATAAGTTGATTGGAGTGGAGGCTGGGCGACTCCTTGGGGATTAGCGATAGGGGAACGAAGGCTAAGAGCATCACATCCTGTGATAACGCCTTCGTGACCGACGTCGTGTTGGCCCGAGACCCTGGAGCGAGCAGAGCGAGTGAAGCGGCTCATCGGACGCCCCCAGGAAAGCGCCCCGCCGGAACGGAAATCAACCACACGATATGGTAATGATCCTTTTATATGTAATTATTGGTAGCAGCAGAAGCCTTGGACGATTCAAAAATTATATAAACAAAGGGGAGCGTTGTTATGCATATGATGGATACACCTTTATTATTAACAAGTTTTTTGGATCGAGCAGAACGATTTTTCCATGCGAAAAAAATATATTCGCGGACAAGCACTACAACAATTCATGAGTTTACTTATAAAGAATATGTAAAACGAACTCGTAAACTAGCAGATGCCCTTACAAAGCTGGGAATGGAAAGAGGGATGAAGGTAGGTACCTTCGCTTGGAATCACCACCGCCATTTAGAAGCATATTTTGCAGTGCCATGCGCAGGAGCTGTATTGCATATGATTAATATTCGATTAGCGCCTGAGCATATTGCTTATGTTATTAATCACGCAGAAGATGAAATATTACTAATTGATGATAACTTAGTTCCACTTATTGCACCAATTGTCTCACAGCTTAAAACAGTCAAGCACTTTGTCGTAATGGGAGATGATATCGTGCTAGAAAATATCCCACTACCGAATGCTCTGTCTTATGAGGCATTAGTCGATGAGGCGAATGAAGACTTTAAATTCCTAGATGATTTAGATGAAAATACACCTGCTGGTATGTGTTATACAAGCGCAACTACAGGAATGCCAAAGGGTGTTGTGTATACTCATCGTAGTATTGTCCTCCATACTATGGCAGCAGGACTTTCTGATAGTATAGCTATCAGCGAGACAGACGTTGTATTACCTGTTGTACCAATGTTCCATGCGAATGCGTGGGGATTTCCGTTTGCTGGTGTATTATTTGGAGCCACACAGGTGCTCCCTGGGCCAATGTTTACACCACAGCTATTACTTGATTTATTTGAAACATATAAGGTAACGCTGACTGCAGGAGTACCTACGATTTGGCTTGGGCTATTACAGGAGCAACGTAAAAATCCTCGTGATTTGTCTTCAATACGGTTGATTGTTTGTGGTGGTTCAGCGTCGCCGAACGGTCTAGTTCGTGGTTTTGAGGAGGAGCTTAAAATTCCTTATATGACGGGCTACGGTATGACCGAGACATCGCCGCTTGTTAGTATATCGACGTATTTAACTCATATGCAAGATTATACGTTGGATGAAAAAATAGATGTTCGCACTACGCAGGGAATAACGGTGCCACTCATTGAAACACGTGTAGTCAATGAAAACGGTGAAGTACCCTGGGATGGCAAAACAATGGGTGAATTGACAATTAGGGGTCCATGGATTGCTGCTGAGTATTATAACGATGAACGAACATATGAAGCCTTTAAAGATGGTTGGCTTTACACGGGTGATATTGCGGTAGTGACAGTGGATGGTTATATTAAAATTACAGATCGTACGAAAGATTTAATAAAAAGTGGTGGCGAATGGATTTCTTCGGTAGACCTAGAAAATGCCTTGATGTCACATCCTAAAGTGTTGGAGGCAGCTGTTATAGCTATTCCTCACGAAAAATGGATAGAACGACCTCTAGCGTGTGTTGTACCGAAGCCTGAATGTAAAGATTCTATTACGAAATCAGAGCTACTAGAAGATTTACAATCGCAATTCCATAAAACATGGATTCCTGATGATGTTGTATTTTTAAATGAGATACCTAAAACTTCTGTAGGGAAGTTCATGAAGGTAAAATTGCGAGAAGATTTAAAGGATTATCGTGTAGAGGTTTAGGAGCCTAAAAAAATGAAGGTGGTGACTGACTACCTTCATTTTTTTATTTGAAATATAGGAACATCTCCATAGCGTGGGGTGTGGAAAAAGTATTGGGAATCATGCCCCTGACATGCTAGTGGAAATCATCAATCAAAAATTAGGTTACACAAAGCTAACTATATGGAAAGTAAATACGATAACCTTTAGAGCCAGTCAGTATAGTCATGTGACGGGTCGTTATGAAAAGAAAAAACTACATCAACGTTGGAGTCAAATTGGAAGTCATCTCGTACAACGAGATTTATATAGTGCGTTTTTACTGATGAATAGTGATACAAGTTTACAAAATACTAATCAAGACTTATGCAATTAAACGTTTACTACCTTTTTAGAGTTACACAATCAACATATAGAAGACTTGAAACAAGTAAAGAAAACATTCCCTCTTAGCATGGATATGGGTATCAAACAAATAAAGTGAAGAGTATTCCCCCGCAGGTAGAGACCTACTTTCGTTAAAACTCATTGCCAACACAACTTCGGTTGTGTAGATTAGAAAGTTTTATGGAACAGAAGATAAATCAAAGATGTTGTACACAGGACATGGCAACACCATCTGTGGAGAGCTTTGTAACGCTTCTCTTAAGTATATAAGAACCCCGCTGCTTTAGCTGTGGGAGTAGTCAGAAATGAGTTATTCAAGAACATGATACAAATAATGGAATATTTTTTCTGAAATAGTGAAAGAATGAAAAGAAAAGTGAAACTATTTTTTCCATTTTACCGTATAATCATTATTAATGAGAGGATGTGGACGTATTGTCAATTGCAATAGTTGCTATTATTGGTGGAGTAGTTATTAGTTTAGCAGGGATTTTTACTGATGCTCATACAAGAAAGGAAAAAATTAGATTAAAGGCTATTGAGAAAGAAACGGAGTTAGAAAAGCTTCGATTAGAAACGTATACGATGGAAACAGAAAAATTACGTCTAGAATTAGAGCAATCCAAAGTGTTATTATTAGAGGAAAAACAAAACTCAACTAAGTAACTTGGATTACATGTGAAAGAGTATTTCAGGAATGGCACTTTTCCGCTATAATGGAAATACGACGCTAGAGGGGAAGAAGACCGCATGTCTGATTATGAACAGTTTATAGAAGGTATAAAGCGCAAAACAGGAATAGATTTAGCGCTATATAAAGAAGCGCAAATGAAAAGACGATTAACATCTCTGTATGAGAAAAAAGGATATCGTAATTTTGTGGACTTTCTAAAGGCACTTGAACAAGATCGTGATTTAATGAATGAGTTTTTAGATCGCATGACGATCAATGTTTCCGAATTTTATCGTAATGGGAAGCGTTGGGAAGTGTTACAGAAAAAAATATTTCCGAAATTACTGCAATCTAATAAGCGTTTAAAAATTTGGAGTGCTGCTTGTTCAACAGGTGAAGAACCTTATTCTTTAGTTATGGTATTATCTCAGCTAGTGCCATTATCTCAAATTCAAATTGTTGCTACTGATTTAGATGAGAATGTCATTCAAAAGGCGAAATTAGGTGTGTATCCAGAGCGCTCATTAGCAGAAGTGCCGAGTGATATTAAAGCTAAGTATTTTGAGCAAGAAGGTTCCTTTTATAGGGTCAAGGATGAGATTAAACGTTGTGTGACGTTTAAGAAGCAGAATCTACTAAATGACAATTACGATTCTAATTATGATTTAATTGTTTGCCGCAATGTGATGATTTATTTTACTGAAGAAGCGAAGGATCAGATTTATACGAATTTTAGTAAAGCATTGCGCAAGGATGGGGTTTTATTTGTTGGATCTACTGAGCAAATTTTTAACCCATCTCGTTATGAGTTTGAAGTCGAGGATACATTCTTCTATAGAAGGACCTAGTAAATAATATGAGAAAAGCATTCGTACAAAAAGGCAGTATAAATGGCGTGTACATATTTTTAAAAAGCTTTAGACATAGATGAATCGTACGCTTTTCGCTTTGCCATAAGCAAAAAGCGTATTTTTTATTAGTTATCGTAAAAGCATGGTTGGTGAAGATTAATGATTAGTGGAGATTTTCTATGTACATCATTCAGAATATTCTAATTTAAAAACGGATAAAGTTGCTGGGTAATTCGGAATTTGCAAACAATTGAAACGAGTCTTGAAAGACATTTGCAAAAGGACTGTTTTTTTAGAGAATATATGTTATAGTGAAAAATACATACTTTAGCGAGTTGAAGGGAGAAAGTGTTTATGCGTTACTTAACAGCGGGAGAGTCACATGGCCCCCAATTAACAACAATTATTGAAGGTTTACCATCGCTCTTACCAATTACAGCAGAAAAAATTAACCACGATTTAAAGCGTCGTCAAGGAGGACATGGGCGAGGTCGCCGTATGCAAATCGAAACGGATACAGTAGATATTGTTGCTGGTGTTCGTCATGGACAAACACTTGGTTCTCCTGTAGCGCTAGTAGTCACGAATGATGACTGGAAGCACTGGACAAAAATTATGGGAGCAGAACCATTAGCAGAAGATGTGAATCCTGAAGATATTAAACGTCAAATTTCACGTCCTCGTCCGGGACATGCAGATCTAGTAGGGGGCATGAAATATGGACACCGTGATTTACGTAATGTGTTAGAGCGTTCTTCAGCGCGTGAGACAACAGTTCGTGTAGCTGTAGGTTCTGTTGCAAAAGCGCTTTTAAATGAATTAGGTATTTCCATAGTGGCACATGTAACAGAAATCATTGGTATTAAAGCAGACACTTCCTTAGTAGAAGGAAAATCAGTAGATGAAATTCGTGCCATTGTTGAAGCTGATCCTTGTTATTGTGTTGACCCAGAGGCTTCCGCAAAAATGGTGGCAGCAATCGATGAAGCGAAAAAAGCAGGAGACTCAATTGGTGGTGTTGTTGAAGTCATTGTAGAAGGAATGCCAGCCGGTGTTGGTTCTTATGTTCATTATGACCGAAAGCTAGATTCGAAATTAGCAGCTGCCATGTTATCTATCAATGCATTTAAAGGTGTTGAATTTGGAATCGGATTTGAAATGGCACGCCGTAAAGGCTCTGAAGTCCATGATGAAATTATTTGGTCAGAGGAAGAAGGCTATACACGTGCAACGAATCGACTTGGCGGCTTAGAAGGTGGAATGTCTACTGGAATGCCAATTGTTGTACGTGGTGTAATGAAGCCAATTCCTACATTATATAAACCGTTACAAAGTGTTGATATTGAAACGAAAGAGCCATTTAAAGCTAGTGTAGAACGCTCTGATAGCTGTGCAGTACCAGCAGCATCAGTTGTTGCTGAGCACGTTATTGCCTGGGAAATAGCGAATGCGATTGTAGAACAATTCCATAGCGATCAATTACCTCAACTAAAAGCTCAAATCGACGAACACCGTCGATCTACAAAGGGGTTCTAATTTATGCGAGTACCAGTAGCGACGAAGTCACATCAATATGAGGTTGTCATTGGTCATAATTTTTTGGCAGAAGCAGTAAAAGAATTCGATGATCAGCTTCAAAAAGCCGATAAACTCATCGTTTTTACGGATGCTAATGTGTGGGCAGCGCAAGGAGATTATTTCAAGGCTAATTTCCCTTATCATTTTGAGGTCTTTGTCTTACCAGGTGGTGAGGCATGTAAAACCTTCGAACAATACTTTGCGGCACAAACGTTTTTACTTGAACAAAAATGCTCACGTAAATCATTTGTTTTTGCATTTGGTGGGGGTGCTGTAGGTGATTTAACAGGCTTTGTTGCTGCCACATATATGCGAGGGGTGCCGTTTATTCAAATTCCAACAACGATTTTAGCACATGACTCAGCGGTAGGCGGTAAGACAGCTATTAACCATCCACTAGGTAAGAATATGATTGGGGCGTTTTATCAACCTGAGGGAGT
This sequence comes from Lysinibacillus sp. NPDC093692, assembly GCF_050280125.1. Classification (NCBI taxonomy): domain Bacteria; kingdom Bacillati; phylum Bacillota; class Bacilli; order Caryophanales; family Bacillaceae; genus Lysinibacillus; species Lysinibacillus sp. NPDC093692. The sequence continues at coordinate 75,656 of NZ_JBNNUW010000004.1, read as the reverse complement.
CATTTACGATACTATATTTATCGACAGCTTACCTGAGCGTGAAGTACGTTCAGGAACAGCTGAAGTGATCAAGCATGCGATGATTTCGAATGCAGCGTGGTTAGAGGAATTAATGGCTGTAGAGACGGTTATTCATTTCAGCACAGAAGAATTAGCGAAGCAGCTTAGAAAAGGAATTGAAGTAAAAGCGCAAATAGTAGCAGAGGACGAAACCGAGCAATCCGTGCGGAAATTTTTAAACTTAGGTCATACTTATGGTCATGCCATTGAAGCGGCCGCTGGTTATGGAAAAGTAGCGCATGGCGAGGCTGTAATGATTGGACTCGTGTATTGTTTATTATTAAGTGAAAGATACGGAAAATTAGACCGTAACTTCACTACAGCATTTTTACATTTTGCAGTGAAGAATGGCTATCCATTTGAATCTGTGAAAATGTATACTTTTGATCAGTTAACAGAGTATTTAATGAAAGATAAAAAAGCGGAGTATGGTATTTTACAATTTGTATTATTGGATGAAATTGGTAAACCTTTCGTGCAACCAATTGATTTAACAGAATGCAGAGAAGTAGACACCGAATTCCGACAGCTATTAGCGGAGGTGCTTGTATGATTCGTGGACTTAGAGGAGCAATTACAATTGAATCTGACAGGCCAGAGCTTGTATGGGATGAGACAGCAAGATTAGTGCGTGAAGTAGTAACAGCAAATAACGTGGAAATCGATGATATTGCTTCCATACTTATTTCCACAACACCTGATATTACGTCAGCATTTCCTGCACGTGCTGTACGGTTAATGGACGGATGGCAATATGTACCTGTCATGTGTACGCATGAAATGGACGTGCCAAACGCACTGCCACTTTGTATTCGTGTATTAATACATGCGAATGTAGAAGTGGCACAAAAAGATGTAAAACACTTGTATCTCAATGATGCAGTGAAATTAAGACCAGATTTAGCCCAAGCTAAATAATTAGAGGAGATGTTTAAGATGAAATGGAAACAACAACTGGACGGTATGCAAGCATATAAGCCTGGTAAACCAATTGAAGAAGTACAACGAGAATATGGCTTACAAGAAGTCGTAAAATTAGCATCTAACGAAAACCCATTTGGGTGCTCACCTAAGGTAACTGCTTATTTACAAAATAATTCAGTAAATCATGCTATCTATCCAGACGGCTATGCGCAAAATTTACGTACAGCTGTTGCAAATAATCTAGGTGTCAAAGAAACACAGCTTCTTTTTGGTAACGGCTCCGACGATATCATTGCGATTATTACTCGTGCATTGTTGTATCCAGGTGTAAACACAGTGATGGCAGACCCATCTTTCTCTCAATACTGGCATAATGCTGCAATAGAAGGTGCGGAGGTACGTAAAATTCCTTGTATCGAAGGTACACATGACCTAGCAGCAATGATAGCAGCAATTGATGGAAACACATCGGTCGTTTGGGTTTGTAGTCCAAATAATCCAACAGGTGTTGTGATACCAGATGTTGAATTACGAGCATTTTTAGCTAAAGTACCAAGTGATGTGCTAGTAGTATTAGATGAAGCTTACATCGAATACGTAACACATCCTGGTCACAGAGATACTCTACCTATTATTGACGAGTTTCCAAATGTACTATTGTTGCGTACATTCTCAAAAGCATATGGTCTTGCTTCTTTCCGAGTTGGTTATGCAATTGGGCAACCAGACGTGATTGCTAAACTAGATCCCGTAAGATCGCCATTTAATAATACAATTCTAAGTCAAGCGGTTGCGACAATCGCTTTAAGTGATCAAGATTTTATAAAGGCTTGCCGAGAAGCAAATGAAAAAGGTAAAAAACAATATGTTGATTTTTGTGAAAAGCATAATTTGCAATACTTCCCGTCTGATACGAACTTTATTTTCTTTAATACGAATGCCGATAGTGATGTTGTTTTCAATGAGCTAATGAAACGAGGCTTTATCATCCGTAGTGGAAATGCATTAGGATTACCTGGGTTTATCCGCGTGACAATCGGAACAGAGGCTCAAAATGAAGCGTTGCTAGGTCACCTTGAAAACGTCTTAAAAGAGCAAGGAGTTTTTGCATGACGACACGTAAAGTGCTCGTTATTGGGCTAGGCCTCATTGGAGGCTCAATTGCCTTAGCGTTACAAAAGGCACCCGAAACAAAAATTATTGGCTATGATATGGATGAGAAAACACGTGAACATGCGAAAACGTTAAATATTGTGCATGATATTGTGACAGATCCAAAAGAAGTGGTGGACGACGTAGATGTTATCATTTTTGGAACTCCCGTTAACGCAACTCTTGAATGGATGGAACAATTAAAAACATGGCCGTTGAAAAATAAAGTAATCGTAACAGATACAGGTAGTACAAAAAAGAGGATTATGCAAAAGGCTGGGGAACTACGTGAGTTAGGCATTACCTTTATTGGAGGACATCCAATGGCAGGCTCACATAAAAGCGGTGTTTTAGCTGCAAAGGCTCACCTTTTTGAAAATGCGTATTATATGCTAACACCACTTGCTGGTGAAGAAATTGTCCATATGGCACAGCTTGAAAGTTTATTAAAGTTTACACATGCAAAGGTTGTAAGTGTATCTGCTCGTGAGCATGATCATATGACAGCTGTAGTTAGTCACTTCCCGCATGTAATTGCTGCTTCTCTTGTGCACCAGTTGGGCGGAGAAAATGGTGAGTATCCGATGACACGTTCACTTGCTGCAGGGGGCTTCCGTGATGTAACGCGTATTGCGTCATCCAATCCGATTTTATGGCGAGATATTACATTGCAAAATCGAGATGAGCTAATTGCACAGCTAGATGGCTGGGAAAAGGAAATGAGTCGTGTTAAGGAGCTCCTTTTAAATGGTAGCTCGGAGGACATTGAAAAATACTTTGCAGTTGCCAAAGAGCTAAGAGATGAATTACCGATTAGTGCTGGAGCAATGTTTACATCATTTGACTTATATGTTGATGTTCCTGACTATCCGGGTGTTATTTCTGAGGTGATAGGCATACTTGCAGATGAAGCGATTAGTATTACGAATTTACGTATCGTAGAGTCACGAGAGGACGTGTTCGGAATCCTTGTTATTAGCTTACAAAGCGAAAGTGACCGTGAACGAGCAGCAGCGTGTATACAAAAGCGTGCTAAATATGAAACATATATTTCATAGGCAGACTAGAAAAGCTTAATAAGAAATACATTTTTTAAAGAAAGCGTCGAAATTACGGCGCTTTCTATCTTCATATTGGGGGGAAGAAAACGATGAGTGAAAAAGTATTACAATATGATAAACCTTCCTTACAAGGGACTTTAACGATTCCAGGTGATAAATCTGTTTCTCACCGTTCCGTTATGTTTGGAGCGATTGCAACGGGTAAAACGACAGTTGATGGCTTTTTATTAGGGGAGGATTGTTTGAGTACAATTGATTGCTTCCGAAAGCTTGGTGTGAAGATTGACGTGGAAGGAACAAATGTATCTATCGACAGTCCAGGTATAGAGGGGTGGCAAGAGCCCACTGAGGTACTATACACAGGAAACTCTGGTACGACGACGCGTTTGATGCTAGGGATTCTAGCCGGATCTAATGTCCACTCAGTAATGACAGGAGATGCGTCCATTGGAAAACGACCGATGCGCCGTGTTATTGATCCGTTACGTCAAATGGGTGCACACATTACTGGAAGGGCAGATGGACAATATACACCATTAGCCATTCAAGGTACAACATTACAAGCTATTGATTACCACATGCCTGTTGCGAGTGCTCAGGTGAAGTCAGCTATTTTACTTGCGGGTTTACGTGCTGAAGGTACTACAATTGTGCGAGAAACGGAAGTATCTCGAGATCATACTGAGAGAATGCTACGTCAATTTGGTGCACGGGTTGACGAGGTGGATGGTGTTATTGCATTACAAGGAGGGCAAACTCTAACGGGGACGCATGTTTCTGTACCAGGTGATATTTCATCAGCAGCATTTTTCTTAGTAGCAGGAGCTATTTGTGAAGGTAGTAAAATAACGCTGGAAAATGTCGGAATTAATCCAACACGAGATGGTATCATCGAAGTACTTCATAATATGGGTGCATCGATAACGGTTATGCCGAATGAAGATAGCCAATCAGAGCCGACAGCAACAATTACAATAGAAACGTCAGCATTAAAAGGAACTACAATTGAAGGAGATATTATTCCTCGTCTTATCGATGAAATCCCGATTCTTGCTTTATTAGCAACGCAGGCAAATGGCAAAACGATTATTAAGGGTGCCGAGGAGTTAAAAGTGAAGGAAACAGATCGGATAACGGCTGTAGTGGATGAATTGAAAAAACTAGGTGCTTCTATTGAAGCGACTGAGGATGGAATGATTATTGAAGGACCAACTCCATTACGTGGTGCTCACTTAAAAACTTACGGTGATCATCGTATAGGCATGATGGGCGCTGTTGCTGCATTAATAACAGACGGTACTATAACTTTAGATGATGCAGAATGTATTGCGGTTTCTTATCCATCGTTTTTCGAGCACATAGAGGAAGTAAAGTAAAGTCTATCTTTATTCAGCAGAATACTCCTACCTCTGACTGTGGAGAGATGATTGCGGTTGAGGTTTCTTTTTAGTGGATGTACCAAACGCCTACTGAAATGTAGGAACTCACTCTTAAGCATGCCACGTTCTGTGCCAATACCGAAATGGCCGACATCGTGTCGGCCATCGTGTGCAGACCTGGGCACAATTCAAAATCCGGACTAAATTGCGCCAAGGCGAAATTAATCCTGACTCTCCAAGTCTTTTGGGGAGTTTTTTCTTGTTTCGAAAGAAAATGTTTTGTAGCATAAAGATATAAATGAAAGAATAGGTGAATGACTGTGAACAATGCGATGACTGAAATGATGCAAGCACTTGAACAAGGAGACTTAGCATTAATTGAACAGCTACTTGAATCATTTTTAACGAAGGAGCTACCTGAGGAAATTTATACGCTAGCAGAAATGTTTATGCAGTATGGGTATATGAAGGAAGCTGACCGTGTACTGGAGCATTTACAATTTTTATTCCCAGAAGAGGCACAGTTGAAAATTGATCGTGCAAACGTCTTAATGGAACTTGGCGCTGAAGATGAAGCGCTAGATTTTTTATTAGAAATAGAGGAGACATCTCCAGAATATCCCCAAGCATTATTAGTATTAGCGGATTATTATCAAATGCAAGGGTTATTCGAAGTAGCGGAAATGCGTATTAATGAGGCCCTATCTATATTACCAGACGAGCCATTATTACAATTTGCTAAAGCGGAGCTTTTATTTGAAACGGGTCGTTTTTTAGAGGCTGCGAGACTATATGAAGAATTATATGAACAACAAGTTGAATTTGCAGGGATAAGTCTTGTTGAAAGACTTGCTGAGGTGTATCGTGCTGGAGCTGCCTATGAAACAGCTTTAGATTACTATTTAAAAGCACTTGACGATGAAATAAAGCCAGATGTTTTATTTGGTGCTGCATATTCGGCCTTTCAATCACAAAAATATGAGATGGCCATTAAACAATTAGAAGAATTAAAAGAATTAGACCCTGATTATTTTTCTGCCTATTTATTGCTTGCTGAAAGCTATGCCATGACGGAGGACAATAAAAAAGCTTATGCTGCCATTCTAGAAGGATTAAAGCGTGATGAATATGATAAGTCCTTATATTTATTTGCAGGTAAAATGGCTTTAAAAACTGGTTTGCCAGATGAGGGTGAACAGCATCTACGTGAAGCTATTGCCTTAGATCCTGAATACATGGAGGCAGTATTGGCATTAATCTCTGTGTTGGCACAGCAAGAGCGTCATGAGGATGTAATAGAATTATTTGAAGAGTTGCAAAAAAATGATTTTGAATGGAGCACATTATACCCATTTGCTGCGGTTGCATATGAAAATTTAGAATTGTACGACCGTGCATACGAATTTTACCGTTTGGCATATAATGATTTTAAGGAAGACGCAGCATTTTTAGAAAAATATGTTTATTTCCTATTAGAAGAAGGAAAGCGTTCAGAAGCAAAAGAAGTACTTAGCCAATTAATAACTATTCAACCTGGTGAACTAGAGTGGCAAGAGAAGTTAGAAACCTTAGAATTTGAGTAAAGGAGGGAGTGGGTATGACTGCTTCTGTATCAGTTGTCGATAAAAAAGCATTTGTTAGATGGTTTTTAAAGAATTATCAATTGAAACGTCGTGAGTGTGTATGGATTTTGAATTACTTATTAAGCAACGATGAGTTATTAAAACGAATTCGATTTGTTGAAGAAGCTCATTATTGCCCTAGAGCAATGGTAATGTCAACAGTTGACTCAACAGGTGTGCCATTTCGTTTCTACAAAGGTAATGTAATGACAGCAGATGCTGAGAAATCTTTTCATGATTTACGCTTACATGAACATGAAGATATGTATATACAATTGAATTTTCCTAATGTACCTCCAAGTGCACAATACTTAGCAGTTCTTGAAGAAAACCCTTATATGCCGGAAGCACTGATTGTCAGTGAAAAAGATCGTTTACTGGCAGAAGAGCTGCTTTCCAACAGCTTACTCGTATTCCAAGAAGAAAAATTACTCGCACAAATTGATGAAGCTCTCGATCAAGGAGATGAAGAGCGGTTTTATGAATTGTCTAATTTGTTACAAGCTCTAAAGGAAACTGCTAATTTACATTAGTTATAGGCAAAAATTGAATGTCCTTTATCTACCTCAATATGATAACATAACAAGTGAATGATTGTTTTCACTTTTTATTGGTTATCCTATTGAAGAGTGGAGAAGGGCATTTTTTTATTTTCATTACGTAGTTACGTTATATGTAACATGAGGAGGTTTGTGAGATGTATTTTAATGCAAGCGATGTGACATCGTTTATGGCACAGAAGGAATTTATCGATACAGCAATTGTTCCACTCGTAACCGTCGATTTATCTCCTGAAAAAATGAAACAGAGTGGTACAGAGGCAGATTTTTTGTTATCGCTTACATCTTTTATTGAGCAACAGTTTAAAGGCCGTCTATTACTGATGCCACCATTTTCGTATAGTGCAACATTAAAAAGCGAAGATATGCCGAAGGAATTAGAGGCACAATTACATAATGCTGGTTTTAAGCATGTGTTCTTCATTACTTGTGACCATTTTTGGACAAATATTGGAGAGGAAGTAAATGTTGTTTGGCTACCAGCGATTCCGTTAGAAAGTATGGATAAAGGTGTGAAAAACTCTATTCTTGAAGATCAATTGCGACAAGTTATTCCGATGCTTTCGACCAAATGGGCACAGATTTAACAATTTGTTTCAATAAATGTTCACATTCTCCAGCTTTCCACAGAATGCTATATTGACCAAGCTATGGAGTTGATATATCATAGATATGTCCTAGTATTACTATTTGTAAAAAAATGTCCGTTGGACTGACCTTTAAGTTAGAGGGGGGAAAAAAATGAGTAATAATCGAGTTTCACGTCGTCAATTCCTAAGCTATACACTAACTGGTGTAGGTGGCTTTATGGCGGCAGGTATGCTGATGCCGATGCTTCGTTTTGCAATTGACCCAGTACTACAAAAACATACTGGTGGGGACTTTATAAAGACAGAGCATAAAATCGCTGATATTACTAAAGAACCTATTAAAGTTGACTTAAAATTTGAACAAGTTGATGCATGGTACAAATCAGAGGTAACAAACGTAGCGTGGGTTTTCAAAGAAGGCGATCAAATCGTTGCATTATCTCCTGTTTGTAAGCACTTAGGTTGTATGGTGAACTGGGGAGAAGATTCTGCACACCCAGATCAATTCTTCTGTCCTTGTCATGCTGGACGTTACGAGAAGAATGGTAAAAACATACCAGGAACACCACCAACAGGTCCGTTGGATGAATATGAAGTTAAAGAAGAAGATGGTTACTTATTGCTTGGTCCAACTAAAGCAAATACTCTAGTTAAGTAAGGGGGTACAAAACAGTGCTAAATAAAATTTATGATTGGGTCGATGAACGCTTAGATATTACACCTATTTGGCGTGATATTGCCGACCACGAAGTGCCAGAGCACGTGAACCCTGCACATCATTTTTCAGCATTCGTTTACTGTTTCGGTGGATTAACTTTCTTCATCACGGTAATTCAAATACTATCAGGTATGTTTTTAACAATGTACTATGTACCAGACGTAGTGAATGCTTGGAAATCAGTTTATTATTTACAAAACGAAGTAGCATTTGGTGAAATCGTACGCGGTATGCACCACTGGGGAGCTTCATTAGTAATCGTAATGATGTTCTTACACACGCTTCGTGTATTCTTCACAGGTTCTTATAAGAAACCACGTGAATTAAACTGGATGGTTGGTGTAGGTATTTTTGGTGTAATGATGGGTCTTGGTTTTACAGGATACTTATTACCATGGGATATGAAAGCATTATTCGCTACAAAAGTAGGTATCGAAATTGCTGCATCTGTACCGTTTATCGGTGAATGGATTAAAATCTTATTAGCGGGTGACTCAACTATTCTTGGTGCTCAAACGTTAACACGATTCTTTGCGATTCATGTATTCTTCTTACCTGCAGTATTGTTTGGGTTACTTGCAGCACACTTTATCATGATTCGTCGTCAAGGAATTTCAGGGCCGTTGTAATAGTTCTTGACGGTTCGATGATTTTTTAAAGGAGGGGACATAATGCATCGCGGAAAAGGAATGAAATTTGTTGGTGATTCTCGTATTAAAGCGAATCACAAAATGCCGAACGTTCCAAAGGATTATTCCGAATATCCAGGTAAGACGGAAGCTTTCTGGCCGAACTTCTTACTAAAAGAATGGATGGTTGGTGCTGTATTTTTAATAGCTTATTTATTATTAACAGTTGCACATCCATCACCTCTTGAAGGACCAGCTGATCCAACAAGAGCATACGTGCCATTACCGGACTGGTACTTCTTATTCATGTATCAATTATTAAAATACTCATATGCTTCAGGTCCATATAATGTTATTGGAGCAATTGTAATTCCAGGTCTTGCATTTGGAGCGCTATTATTAATGCCATTTTTAGATAAAAGTCCAGAACGTCGTCCATCTAAACGCCCATTACCAACAGCGTTTATGTTATTGACATTGGCTGCTATGTTCTACTTAACTTGGGAGTCAGTTGTTAACCATGACTGGGAAGCTCAAAAAGCTATGGGTGCAATTGTAGAAGAGGTTGAGGTTGATATTGATGAATCTCTACCAGGATTTGCAATTTGGAACGGTGACACTGGTGAACAAGCTAAAACTTGTATCGGCTGTCATGCTGCTGACTTAAAAGGTGGTCCAGCTGCTCCAGCATTAGTTGGTAATAAACTAACAGCTGAAGAAGTAGAAGATATTATCCACAATGGTCGTGGCAATATGCCAGCTGGTGCTTTCGCTGGTACAGATGAAGAAGCGAAGCAATTAGCTGAATTTATTGCGAGCTTAAAGGCTAAGGAATAAGCTTTGTTTTAAAAGAGTCAGGAAACTGGCTCTTTTTTTCTAGTCTAATAATGTGACTGTTACAGTTTCAAAAAAGTTCCCGTACAATATATTATTGCAACAATAATATTTATTAGGATTTACATACTATTTAAGATCGAGACAAATGCCCATTCACTCCTGTGGAAAACTAGCAATTCAAGGCTGTATGTGTGAACAAACCGAGGAGGCAAAGCGGTAAGTTGTTGAAAATGCGGGGAAGTCACTAGAATTTATGTAGTGCTACACAGTGGGCAATACCACAATGTTTGATGCAGTCTATGTTTAAGAGGAATATTAGAAAAAAGCTCATCTACAAAGCTAAGGATGACATTGGTTAAAACCTAAGCTATATAAGTTGATTTTCGTTACGACTGGGCAGGAAAGCGCCCAGTCGTAACGGAAATCAACCCTACATTATGGTTATAAGTAAAAAATACTGCTACTATTCAATATTGAAAGAACGTGGCAAATTAACGACTATTTAATACATAATAACAGACAAAAAAGGCATCTTAGTAAAGACAGAAGATAAAGGAGTTTTAATTATGCAAATTACACGTGCAAACGTCTGGTATCTCCTTACACATAAGTCATTTTTAATACTTTTACTTATTATCAATCTATTAGGAACTATTTACGGTTATTATTGGTACGGATGGCAGCTTGCTATAACGGAACCGATTTTTTATATTTTTGTTCCGGATAGTCCGACAGCCAGCTTATTCTTTTGCTTTGTATTGTTAGCTTGGATCATGGGGAAAAAATGGCCTCTAATGGAGGTGCTAGCCCTTATTACATTAGTTAAGTATGGAATTTGGGCTGATGTGATGAATATTTGGACGTTGATTGAAACTGGATCTATTGGCTGGCAAGGCTGGATGCTTGTAGGCTCGCATTTTATGATGGCCTTCCAAGCGATTCTATACCTTGGTAAATATGTTTTTTCATATTGGCATATTGCCGTGGCAGCCGTATGGACATTGCATAATGATGTGATTGACTATGTATTTGGCCAAATGCCGATGTACCGTGATTTAGCGGATTACACAAGCTATATCGGTTATTTTACTTTTTGGTTATCGATTGCATGCATTTTTCTAGCGATCTTCTCAATTAGGTGGCGCAAATATTTGCCGAATTAGGTAATTGATTATAGAATTATAGTATCGAGATAGAAAGGGGTTAGAAAATTGTCAACAACCATGTATATTGTTTATTTTGCAATAATAATGCTACTGCCGCTTTACGCACAGATGAAAGTAAAGGGCACGTATAATAAGTTTGCAAAAGAACGTACAATGAAGGGACAAACTGGTGCAGAGATAGCGCGTGCGATTTTAGATGCAAATGGCTTATATGATGTACGAGTTGTTCCAACACAAGGTGTATTATCTGATCATTATAATCCGGCGACAAAAACAGTTGCTTTATCGGAAAGTAACTTCTACGAGGCGAGTATTGCTGGAGCTGCAGTTGCTGCCCACGAAGTTGGCCATGCCATCCAGCATAAAGAAGCTTATTCAATGCTAACATTACGTAGTAAGCTAGTGCCGGTTGCAAATATTTCATCAAATATGTCTTGGATATTTGTTATGATTGGTATTTTTGCAAGTAGTACAAATATGTTACTTTTAGGTATCATATTATTGGCAGCAGGTGTGGTTTTCCAATTAGTAACGTTGCCAGTAGAGTTTGATGCATCCAAGCGCGCGTTAGTGCAAATGAATTCTTTAGGGATTATTACAAATGAAGAAGAGCGTCCAGCGCGTAAAGTGTTAAGCGCTGCAGCATTAACATATGTTGCCGCAGCAGCAGTAGCTGTATTAGAATTATTACGTTTAGTATTAATCTTTACAAATATGCGAAGTGACGACTAATTAAAGAACTTGTTGTAGTGGTATTTCACTATAGCAAGTTTTTTAATCCGTCAAATTGTAATATGTAAAAAAAAGCCTACCTCAACGAATGTTTTATTCGAGAGAGCAGGCAAATTGTTCATTTTAATGGAGTGGTTGTTTTTGGTCGTCGAGCGTGAAGCCTTCTCCTGCCACATCCCGTACTTCTATTATAGAGACGAAAGCGTGAGGATCGACATCATAAACAATAGATTTTAAACGTACAACTTCATTGCGACCAATGACACAATAAATAACTTCTTTTTGTTGCTTCGTAAAATGGCCATGGCCTTCAAGTATAGTAATACCGCGTTCCATTCGTAATGCAATCATTTCAGCAATGGCGCTAGATTTTTCAGATATAATAAGTGCTCCACGTGCTGCATAGGCTCCTTCTTGAACAAAATCAATGACGCGCGCGCCAACAAATACCGCGACAAGGGTATACATCATAGAGCGTGCATCTAAAAACGTTATCCATGACAGTGTAATGACAATTGCGTCAAAGATGAACATCGTTTTACCCATACTCCAGCCAAAATATTTATGCCCAAGGCGAGCTAAAATATCTACACCGCCAGTTGTACCACCGAAGCGAAAGACGATACCGAGTCCTAATCCAACAAAAACTCCTGCAAAAAGTGCAACTAGTAGTAAATCATCCTCTAAATGAATAGTAAATTGATATTTTTGGAAAATTTTTAGGAAAACTGAAACAGATAAAGTTCCAACGAGCGTATAAATAAATGATTTTTTTCCAAGTAAACGATAACCAATAATAAACATAGGAATGTTTAATAGTAAATTCATGAAGGCAGGGTCCCAGCCTAGTGTAAAATAAAGTATGAGTGTAATCCCACTTAGGCCACCTTCACCAAGTTGATTTTGCATGTTGAAGTGGACGAAGCCGAAGCTAAAAATTGCAGCTCCGAGCATTATTGCGATGATATTGATGACTTTGATCTGTTTTAGCATATGACCTCCTGTAGTCCGAAACAATTGAAGTTGTGCTATCTATTATCTGACATTTTATTGTTTTTGACAACAATGGTGTAAATTTTATACGATGGTAAGTAGGAGTGTGATTTAAATGACTGAACAAGTAACAATGCAAGCTTTACAGCAGCGTGTGGATGATTATATAGGACAATTTAAGGAAGGTTATTTCCCACCATTTGAGTTATTGGCTCGTCTAACTGAGGAGCTTGGTGAATTGTCTCGCGAGGTACAGGACGTTTACGGGCAAAAGAAGAAAAAGAGTACAGAGGATGCTAACAGCATTGAAGAAGAATTAGGTGACTTTTTCTTTGTTTTAGTTTGCTTTGCAAATGCACAAGGCATTAAATTAGATGAAGCACTTTTACGCGTTATACATAAATTTGAAACAAGGGATAAAGATCGCTGGACTAGAAAGGATGAAGAATAATGTCAATTCGTGTAGCTATTGCAGGACCTAGAGGAAAGATGGGGGCTGAGGCTGTACATACGGTCATGAAGCATGACAAAATGGAATTAGTAGCTGTACTAGATTATAAGGAAGTAGGAAAAACATTAGCTGATTTGGAGATGTTTCCAGCAAGTTATACTGCTCCAATCTTTACAGACATGTCAGAGCTTGTAGAGGCAACTGCACCAGATGTATTAGTTGATTTAACAAACCCGCATGCAGTATATAAACATACTAAAGAAGCCTTGCATTTAAATGTACGCCCTGTAATTGGTACAACGGGCTTTACAGATGCACAACTAGTGGAATTATCAGCAATGGCTAAAGAAAAAGAGCTTGGCTGCATTATTGCTCCGAACTTTGCGATAGGGGCAATCCTTATGATGAAGTTTGCTAAGGAAGCGGCAAAATATTTACCTGATGTTGAAATTATTGAAATGCACCACGATCAAAAGTTAGATGCACCATCTGGAACAGCTGTTAAAACAGCACAATTGATTCAAGAGGTGCGAGCACAAAAAATGCAAGGACATCCAGAGGAAAAAGAAACACTTGAGGGTGCAAGAGGGGCAGAATTGGACGGCATGCGCCTTCACTCTGTTCGTTTACCAGGTTTAGTGGCACACCAACAAGTGTTATTTGGTGGAGACGGACAGCTTTTAACAATTCGTCATGATTCATTAAACCGTAATTCTTTTATGTCTGGTGTAGCATTTTGTGTAGAAGAAGTCATGAAAATGGATCAACTTGTATATGGTTTAGAAAACATCATCTAAAGATTGGGATGGAAGCATTATGAAAATCGCATTAATTGCACATGATCGCAAAAAAGATAATTTAGTACAGTTTGCTATTGCTTACCGTAATATTTTAAATGAGCATACGTTGTTTGCTACAGGTACAACAGGACAGCGCGTTATTGAAGCTACAGGCTTAGAGGTAACACGTTTTCGTTCTGGACCACTCGGTGGCGATCAACAAATTGGCGCAATGATTGCCAATAATGATATGGACATGGTCATTTTTTTCCGTGATCCTTTAACAGCACAACCACATGAGCCAGATGTTTCTGCACTGATCCGACTTTGTGATGTTTACCAAGTGCCACTGGCCACAAATATGGGAACTGCAGAAATATTACTAAAAGGCCTACAGGAAGGCTTTGTGGATTGGAGACTGATTCAAGAAAGACGAAATTAAAAAAAGGCGTGATTTAGAAAGGATGATAATCGAATGAAAAAGCTAAAAATCGGCATTACCTGTTATCCAACTGTTGGAGGCTCTGGTGTTATTGCAACAGAATTAGGAAAAATGCTTGCAGAGAGAGGACACGAGATTCATTTCATCACCTCAAGCGTACCATTTCGATTGAATAAAATTTATCCAACCGTCTTTTTCCATGAAGTAGAAGTTAATAATTATTCAGTATTTCAATATTCGCCATATGATATAGCATTAGCGAGTAAAATGGCGGACGTGATTAAGGATGAAGAGCTAGATGTGCTTCATGTGCATTATGCAATACCACATGCGGTCTGTGCTGTCTTAGCTCGTGAAATGAGTGGTCGTGACATTGGGATTGTCACAACGCTACATGGTACAGATATTTCGGTACTTGGGCAGGATTCCACTCTTTCACAGGCAATTAAGTATGGCATTGACAAATCTGATATCGTAACGACAGTGTCAGAGGCATTAAAGCAACAAACCTATGAGCTTATCGATACAGTAAAGCCGATTAATACGATTTACAACTTTGTAGATGAACGTGAATACTTCCCGCGCAATTCAGGAAGCCTAAAGGAACAATTCGGAATTGAAGAAGACGAAAAAGTTATTATTCACGTATCTAACTTCCGTAAAATTAAGAATCTTCCTCATATAATAGACGCATTTATGAAGATTCGCGCAAACATGAAGGCAAAACTGTTGCTTGTAGGAGATGGACCTGAAAAGCATCGTGTAATGGATCAAGTAAAGGAAAGTCCTTACATGAAGGATGTTTTATTTTTAGGTAAACAAGAAAATTTAGCTGAATTGTATGCAATCAGTGACCTTAAATTATTACTATCACAGCAAGAATCATTCGGATTAGTCTTACTTGAAGCAATGGCTTGTGGTGTACCTTGTATTGGATCGGCTGTAGGTGGTATTCCAGAAGTCATTGAACACGGTGTAGACGGTTTTATAGTGGAATTAGGAGATACAGACGCAGTGGCAGAATATGCTGTGAACCTCTTGAGTGATGAAGAGAAATTACAACGTTTCCGTGAAGCAGCCATTTGTGCTGTTGATGAAAAATTCCATTCATCAAAAATTGTAGAACAATATGAAAAATTGTATGAAAAGGTTGCTGAAAGAAATCATGCAAAACAATAAAGAATGGCAAGCGGCCTATTCAGTTATTGAACAATTAGAAAACGCGGGCTTTGAAGCAGTAATCGTCGGTGGTGCGGTACGAGATGCTATACTCGGTCGCCCTGCCCATGATGTAGATGTTGCAACAAACGCCATGCCAGACGAAGTAAAATCTGTCTTTAATCACACGGTTGATATAGGAATTCAGCATGGGACGGTACTTGTTATCGTGCCAGCTGGATCGGTGGAGGTAACGACATATCGCACAGATGGGGAATATACAGATCACCGTAGACCAGAGGAAGTGCAATTTGTACGTTCGCTAAAAGATGATCTACAGCGCCGAGACTTTACGATGAATGCTATAGCGATGCGTCGTGATGGCTCATTTGTTGATTTTTACGGGGGGCGTCAAGATATTGAGGCTGGTGTCATTCGAGCAGTAGGTGACGCACAGAAACGCTTTTCGGAAGATGCATTACGAATGCTGCGAGCCGTACGTTTTTCAGCGCAACTAGGTTTTCTAATTGAATCAGAAACCTTGCAAGCAATGCAGGGCAAGGCTGATACTATTTCTTGGATTGCAAAGGAGCGTATAAAGGCAGAGCTCGATAAGCTATGGGTAGGGAAAGATGTTTTTAATGGTATAAGAAAGCTTGAGGAAAGTAGCTTAGTGAATCATTTAAGTGGTACTTTTCAAGCAGATGACTGGTGTAAATTTAACACGCAGGACAAGCTATTAGGCTGGGCATATTTTTCAATGTTACAGGGTGATCATTGGCGAGAAGTGCTAGGTAACTATCGTTTATCGAATAAAGAGATGGCATTTGTAAAAGGTGTGCTAGCAGCCATAAAGGCTTTAAAAAATGGCTGGACGAATATGGATTACTTTTCGCATACACAACAGGAACTCGAGGCAGCTTGTTATTTTGCCGAGCTGAGACAGCTTGACGTTCAAATACCACAGCAAAGTATACAAGAAATTCAGACAAAGCTTCCCATTAGACACAAGCAAGAGCTTGTTGTAAACGGGACGAATTTATTAAAATGGTCTGGAATAAAAGGTGGCCCATGGGTAAAAGAAGCATTGCAGGCAATGCTTGAAGCGGTTGTCAATGGCGAACTTCAAAATGACCGACAGCACATAAAGAATTGGATAGAACATGATTATTTCAAAAAAGAATGATAAACGTTGATTTTTATCATTTCTGTATGATGAGGAACCGTCTTAAAAAGAATAAGACGGTTCCTTATTAATTTAAGCTCTATTTTTTGATTTTATAATATATTTTCTTATCTTTAAAAGTTGGATGTGACGTTTGTTAATACGTATACCATGTACTACGTTATGACGGTGATCCAACGATACGAAGTAAAATAGTTAAAAATAACGAATAAACAGTGTCTAAAAGATATTTGATGATATTGTGGTCAATTGTCATAATTTACAGTATGATTAATACTAATTAAAGTTTATAAATAACAACAAAAATTTAAATAGCAGAGTTTATTAAAGGATTGATTAGCATGAGTATTTCTATGAAGGATGAAATTTTAAAAAGAATATTAGCTGCTAATGGTGAAGCAGTTTCGGGTCAGGAGCTAGCAGATTCCCTTGGAGTATCACGTACTGCTGTATGGAAACATATGCAGTCGCTACAGGAGGAAGGCTATACGTTTGAAACGGTAAAGAAAAAGGGCTATGTACTGACGGGTGTTCCAAATAGCTTAAGCCCAACACAAATTGAACTATTTTTAAATACGGAACACTTTGGACGTGAAATCCATTATTTTGATGTTGTAGATTCAACACAAACAATCGCCCACAAGCTTGCACAGGAAGGTGCTTCACATGGCACGATTATAATCGGTGAGGAGCAAACTGCCGGTCGTGGTCGTATGGCCCGTCCATGGGAATCTGCAAATGGCACAGGTATTTGGATGACTGTTATTGTGAGACCAGATGTCACTCCTCAACAAGCTTCATCGTATACACTTGTCGTAGCAGTTGCGATTACGATGGCTATTAAAACATTATATAAACAAATTGAGCCAGCCATTAAATGGCCAAATGATTTGCTTATTAAAGGTAAAAAATGTACAGGTATATTAACAGAAATGCAGGCAGAGGCAGACCGTGTACAAGCATTGCTAGTAGGTATAGGTATTAACGCGAACCAGGTTGACACAGATTTCTCACCAGAAATCGCGGATATTGCTACATCTTTACGTTTAGAAGCGGGTGAAGAAATTAATCGAGCTGCCCTTGTCGCATCAATTTTACAATACTTAGAACAATTTACGGAATTATACGTGAAGGAAGGCTTTTCCAGCATTAAAAAGCTATGGGAACAAATGTCATGTACGATTGGACAACGTATTGAAGTTACGACTTTACGTGGGCGCTTTGAAGGTATTGCCAGTGGGATTACGGATGAAGGTGTACTACAGCTAACAGAGGATAATGGCACAGTTCGGACAATTTATGCTGGAGATATAAAAATTTTATAGAAACATAAACTACAATGTGCATTCACTTATCCAACAAGAACGTATATTTTCGAATGTGAAAGTATACGTTCTTTCATATTTTTCGAAATACATTTAGCTCTATATATTTTTTTCTCGTTTGTAGTCTTGTCTAAAGAAGATCAGAGAAAGAATTAGTAAAATTATTGGAAGAAAAAACAATCCTGAGTCATATTTAACTGAATGCTCCATTTTTAGTCCGAACAAATAAATGAATAATGTAAAAGAAACCGATAAAGAGATCGTTCCCGCTATAGTTTTCATTACATGCCCCCCAAAGGAAAACGCTTATTTTATTTTTTCTATTAACGTATCAATATCATCCCATACATAAATAAGTTCTTCTACTATTTTTCCGCCAATTTTAATTTCGATGTTATTTACATATTGTGCACCATAATATTCATAGAAATAACGTGTTTTATTTTCTGCTAATACTTCTACAAATACTTTTTCGTATCCTTTTTGATTAAAATAGGTGAATATTTCTTTGAGTAGTTGTTTCCCAATACCCTTTCCATGATATTCTTCTAAAAGATATATAGAAGTCAAATCAGTTGAATTTACTACTGAATTTGTCTTTCGTGTACCACTAGTTGCAAAGCCGATTATTTCTCCTTGTTCATTTTCAGCCACCAATACATAATTCGTAGCATCTGAAATATTATTCTTCCATAGCTCTGTTCGCTGCTCGTAAGATAATTTATTCAAAAAATCATCTGGCAAAATGCCTTTATAAGTTGTTCGCCAACTGTCAACATGTACTTTTCCAATACTTTGAGCGTCTTGAATGTTTGCTTTTCTAATTTTCATATTAACCACCTCGAAATTCGAACTTTATTTCAAATGAATACGGACGTTTTTGACCCATTTCACCTTGGATTCCTCCTTAACTTTAAAAAAATTTAGCACTACATAGTAGTATGACTAATATAGAATTAATGGAAATCTGTTACTGATACAATGGGAAATCATATAAAATTTTTACTAAAAAGGCATTATCACATGGGTATAAATTCTACCTTCTAGATATTGAAAAACGAAATGATCAAGGAAGGAAATATTTATGGATGTTGTGCCGTTTTTAAGGAGAGAGGAATTCTGTCCTAGCCTTTGATTTAAGCTTCTTTGGATCCACTATTCCCAGCCCTGTTCAGTAATCTATGGCCGGTAATCCAAACTACTACACCGGTCCCCCATAATATCAGAGCTGAGCTAAAACCCACAGATGTCCACCATACCATAATTTGGTGATTCCCCCAGGTAACTCTTACAGGTAAAGTAAACAGTGTGATTGCCGATAGCAGGCAAAGAAGTGAACCCGAAATATAATAGAGATTGACCTGAAAAAGGTACGCTAGGGGAAAGAAATGAGCACCAACAATGAGAGCCATAATAGGAACAAACAAATCCAAGTGATTGGTAGATTGACAAATTACGGCGGCAGTGGCTATCAAAACGCCTTCTAAACCGAAAATAATACCGAACCACAAATTTTTTCGTTTCCAACGATGGGAATCCTCTCCCATCATCTCGTTTGATAATCTTTTAGATTTCATTATCAAAACGATTCCTCCAACAAGCAGTACAACACCAATCAACAAGGATAAAATCAACAGCCAGAGAAATCCCCAGCCGTGCAATCCTCTAATTCCAATTCCTGCCCACAGAGTACCGAAAAATGCCATGAAGATAACGCCAGAGGCTGTTCCGCGCACAGCAGCTCTAGGAATGATGGTTTGTGACATATCATGAACCCTCCTCTTTCAATTTCATTTTAACTTCTTTCAGCAAATGTTTTCGTAGCGAAAGTGAAACGTCAGCTACAAATGTTTTCGTAGCGAAAGTGAAACGTCAGTTACTTTTCAGCAGGTGTCCAAACGTCCGCTGAAATGAGGAATCAGTCTAAGACCTTCACATCCTGTGAAAACGCCTGAATGAGAGTGTAGCGAATCCACGTCAACGTACAAAATATTTTTGCTTTCACTGTAGTGACTACAGGTGGGCCTACTCAATAACCAATGGATACACTGGTGTTCGTAGGAATTTTTTGGCTAAGTGGTGGGGAGTTAAAGACGAATCTCTAATAGAATATGTATACTAACACCTCAGTAATAGTATGAAATGGAAGAGCAATTTTTGTACATCTTTATTCAAGCGGGAATGTACATAGTTAAATTAGCATTTATACTCAGGGAGTGGAAAGAATGAAAAACGAATATGTACAAATTGAAATTATCGAAGATGAAACCCGCAAATCATTTACTGGAATAGGATTTATTATAAGGGAGTATGAAAGTGGTGGAGTCGTATGTTTAACTTCTTTCAGCAAGTGTTTTCGTAGCGAAAGTGAAACGCCAGCTACAAGTGTTTTTGGCAGTTATAGAAGTCTTTCACCTCTATAGGTGATGAGATGAATGCGGATTTAAACTACTTTTCAGCGGGTGTTTGGACACCCGCTGAAAAAGAGGGACTCACTCTAAGACCTTAAATAGATGAAGCTTGTAGCCAATTTTATTTCAATGTTAACTGTAAGTCACCATGAGAAACAGTTGCTTTTAACTGGTTATCACCATTATAAGATTGTGATACTTTGCTGTTTTGTTCCTTCTTATCAACTGTAAGATCCCCGAAGTCAGTTTGTAATTCATAGCCAAGCTCACCTATTTTATTTTGTAAGCGAAGCGTAGTATCTCCAAAGTTAGACGTAATAGTAGATTGACCATTTAATGTTCCATCTATGTTAATATCACCATGTTCACTTTCAACAACGAAGCCATTACTTGAAAATTGTTGTAGCTTTATGTCACCAAAAGATTGTGTAATCTCTGTTTTATCACCGGTAGTGTCTTTAAATATAATGTCCCCGAAATCTTCAGTTAGAGTTAACTCCAGGTAGTTTAGACCGCGAATGGTTGTATCCCCGAAATTACTATTAAGGACGATGGTTTTCAATGTTACATCTGAAGGAACATAGATTTTGATGGAAGGATTTCTGAAGCTAAAAAATCCGATTTGTAAACCATTCTTTTTCTTACTCTTTGTTTCAACAGTTAATGTATGATCTTTTATACTGTACGTCACATCATTATCTTTAATAACATTTGTTTCTAATGCAAAACGATCACTAGCAACAATTTCAACATCGCCATAGTGATTGATAACATTGATGTTAGTGAAATCATCTAGTTTATAGGAATTGTTTAATAGTGTATCGTTCTCTGGCAATTGGATGCCTTCATCAGTTAACACAAGACTCCATTTTCCACCAGAGAAATAACCAACGAGAGCTAACAGTATGCCGAAAGCAATCATAGTAATGGCTATATGGGTATGTCGAGACGTCATTAGTATCCCTCCTTCCGCTTCTTTGTTATTTTGTGGAATATTTTACCTAATGCTTCGACACAAACAACAACGATTGTTTTGATCACACGAGCAACAATTGGGAATAGCAGGATACCGAGACCAGTTACAATAAAGCCAACCCCCATAAAGAGAATCGCTGTCGGCCAGTGCTGAGTTAAAATGAAGAAGCCTGAAATAAGTGCAACGATTCCACCAAAAAAGATACTTAATACAGTTGCAATAATCGCAATGATAACGCTGAATACAACTGCTCCAAATGAAAAAATAAGTGCTATAGCAACCGCAAGTAACGGTAATGAAAGTGGGGCTGATAATATTGCTAGAATGATAATCCAAATCGCAGACATATTTTTCTTAGTCGAAGTTGAAGTTGTTTCTAAATCTTTTAATGCATAGTCCGCCATTATTTGTGATGCAACATGAGAAGGAGAACCTAGCTGTTGAATGATCTTCTGTTCGTTCTCTTCTCCTGCTTCATCGAAATATTCCTCATAATAGGCAAGCGCAATATCAATTTCATGCGCTGGAAGACGTTGTAATTTCCCCCGTAGCTTTTTTAGAAAGCTAGCTCTATTCATCATTTTTCCCTCCTATAAGTACACAATCAACCATCTCTTTATACTTTTGCCATTCTTTTAATAGCTCCAGTAATCGTATCCGACCTTGTTCAGTAATTTGGTAATAGCGTCTATTCCTCCCTTGGTAGGGCTGATCGTAGGTTGTTAAGCAATCTGCTTTTTGTAAACGACGTAATACTGGGTACAGCGTAGATTCTGATATTTCCATCACAGATTGTATCTGCTGTGTTAACGAGTAGCCGTATGCATCCTCTTTATCGACGATGGCAAGTACACAAGCGTCAAGTAAAGCTGAGCCAAGCTGAAATGTCATCTTTTCTCACCTCACAATGTTATACCTATACAAGGTTTTATATTATACGTCGTATAGTATGGTGGAAGTATATTACATATCATATTGAAATGTCAAATTTTATTAAAAAGTTCAAGCGAAAAATAAAAATGATAGTAGTGTCATTTAAAATGTTTGGAGGTAGAGATAATGCCAAAAGTAAGCCATGAATATGTACAGGAAAAGAAAAACGGCATTTTAGAGTCAGCCACAGCAGTATGTAAAGTTAAGCCTCTCTATGACATTACGATGAGGGATATTATTAAAGCGTCAGGAGTAAGTGAGGGTGGGATTTATCGTTATTATTCAGACTTAGATGAAATACTTATAGATGTTATTAATCAAGTAAATGCAAATGCAGACTATAAACATACTATCAATGGAATTACAGTTACGAGTAATTCCCCCACAACAACAATCATTAAATTATTTAATTTTCTTGGAGAGTACATGAAGGAAAACGTATCAACAGTTGGTAAAATCCAATTTGAGCTTACGATTTTATTTGCTAACAATCCAGATAGGGAAAAGAAAATTTTATCAAACATTATTGAGAATGAAAGTGGACAATATTTGATGCAACAAATTTTTCATTCGATCCATGAGGGAATTTCTTCAGGGTGCTTTGAGCCTGAAATTTCGATAGAGGATCTACCTACTTTTATGATGACATCGATTGATGGCATTGTGAGAGACGTTGTCTTGCAAAAATGTTACGGAGTGTTCTCAAATAAGCACGTGCAGTTTGATGAGATTCGTTTGATGAATACACTTTGCAAATCCGTATTATTACTATTGGGTACGAAAGAAGGAGAGGATTAAAGTTGGGATTAGAGATAAGAAGATTTCTATTTTATACCTTTGCAACGTCTTGGATAATTTGGGGCAGTTTAGCCTTATTAACACAGCTAAATTTGCTGAAGTTTGGCAATGCAATATATATGCTATTGTTTGTTCTCGGCGGAATTACTCCTGCAATTTGTGAGATTTGGTTGAAAAAGAAATATTCGACTAAAGAAGAGTTCAAATCATTTATCCATAATGTAAAAAATCCTAAACATCCTGTATCTTGCTATATATTTGTAATTGGATTGGCATTTGCGCCTTTTTTTTTACCAACGCTATGGGGCGGAGCAACTTTGGAGAATCCAATGTATCTGGCGTTAATTGAATTGCCAATCATGATTATTGGAGGAGGGGTAGAAGAAATTGGCTGGCGTGGTTTTTTTACAGCCTACATTACAAAAAAGATGGTCTCCCTTCACGAGTACAGTTATTGTGGGCGTTATTTGGGCAGTTTGGCATCTGCCATTATGGTTTGTCATTGGATCAAATCAAATGAACATGAATTTCCTAGGGTTTTCTCTAATAACTTTAGCGTTATCCTTTTTATTAACGATTATTTACCTATCCACTAAAAGTATTTTTCTCTGTATTATTTTCCACGCTTTCACCAATTCATTTTGGGATGTTTTTGTACCAGTTACAAATGTAACGTCTGGTTTATTTACATTTTTATTTGCTCTGTTGCTATTTACAATGTTTGAAGTTTATCGAAAATCAACCTTTCAGAAAAGAATGGTTTGAAGTTAGATATATTTTTTAATCGTAATTATTAGAAAATAATATTTGAAGATTACTAGGGGAATCTGTTATAGTATGTGCGAAGGGCAGTATCCTTTTGTGAACGGCACCTTCAAAACGTTAGAACAATTTACAATAAATATCTGCCTTGATCTTTTAATGACAGGGACGGAAGAAAACAAACGTTCAAAAAGATAACTTAATTCAATGGAATGGGCAATTCTCATAATGAGATTTGATTACGATTCTTTTATTAAGTTATGGCCTCTATTCAAGAATTAGAGGTGATTTTTGCTAACGAACGAAACACTACCCTTCTGTCTATTTTAAGAACAGAAGGGTTTTTCTGTTTTCTTTCCTTAAAAAAGGAGGACTACATGATGAAAACAACTTCAGATTTTTTAAAGATGAAGGCAGCAGGTGAGAAAATCGTTATGCTTACTGCATATGATTATCCTGCTGCAAAATTTGCCGAAGAAGCAGACGTCGATATGATTCTAGTGGGAGATTCACTAGGTATGGTAGTACTAGGCTATGATTCTACAATGCCAGTAACAGTAGCAGACATGGTCCATCATGCAAAAGCAGTGCGCCGTGGGGCGAAGGATACGTTTGTTGTTGTTGATATGCCATTTGGTTCGTATCACGGTGATATACACGAGACGTTGAAAACGGCAGTAACTATGATGCAACAAACAGGAGCAGATGCACTAAAGTTAGAGGGAGCAGACGATGTACTACCAGCAATTCGTAAATTAACGTCAGCTGGCATTCCAGTGGTTGCTCATTTAGGTTTACTACCTCAATCAGCAGGCGTGCTTGGTGGATACAAGGTTCAAGGTAAAACAGCTGAACAGGCAACGAAGCTCATTGAAGATGCAAAAAAATGTCAAGAGGCAGGAGCGTGTGCTGTCGTTTTAGAATGTATCCCCCATCAGCTAACAGAGATGGTATCTGCTAATCTTATTATTCCAACGATTGGCATTGGAGCTGGAGTACAGGCTGATGGACAAGTTTTAGTTTATCATGACATGTTAAGCTATGGTTCACATCATGTACCAAAATTTGTGGAACAGTTTTCGAATATGGGCCAAGAAGCAAGCCGTGGAATTGCTAGTTACGTAGAAGCAGTAAAGGCGGGTACATTCCCTGCACCGAAGCATTTCTTTACGATGAAAGAAGAAACATTGGATCTGTTATACGGGGGCGTAAAGTAATGAAAGTCGTCACTACTATCCATGAGCTAACTATAGAAATCCAAGCAGCTAAGCAAGCTCAGAAAACAATTGGACTCGTTCCAACAATGGGCTATTTACATGAGGGTCATTTAACGCTAGCAAAAACAGCTCGCGACGAAAATGATTTAGTCGTGATGAGTATATTTGTCAACCCAACTCAATTTGGACCAAACGAAGACTTTGAAAGTTATCCGCGTGATTTGCCACGGGATACTGCTTTAGCAGCGTCTGTCGGTGTTGATATTGTTTTCGCACCGAGTGTGGAAGAAATGTATCCGCATGATGGCGGTATTCGTATTCAGGCGGGTGAACAGGCAACCATTCTTTGTGGGGCGAGCCGTCCAGGACATTTTGATGGCGTTTTACAGGTCGTAGCAAAATTATTTCACTTAGCACAGCCGACACGGGCTTATTTCGGACAAAAAGATGCCCAGCAGGTGGCAATTATTGCGACAATGGTACGCGATTTTAATTTCCCTTTGGAAATGCGAGTAGTACCCATTGTACGTGAGGAGGACGGTTTAGCGAAATCCTCTCGCAATGTGTATTTAAGTGAAGCGGAACGTCTTGAGGCACCCGCCATTAATGAAGTGCTACAGCTTGCTCGTAATAGCTTTATAGCAAATGGTGATGCAGCGAGTGCGCTTGCTAAAGCAAAGGCACACATTGCAGCACGTACACATGGCGAAATTGACTATATTGAACTGTTAGCGTATCCAGATTTAACACCCGTATTTCCTGAAACGGAGCAAGTGCTTTTAGCGGCAGCCGTCTATATTGGTAAAACTCGTTTAATTGATAATTGTATCTTTAATGTGAAAGAAGGATTGTAAAATGTTACGAATGATGATGAACAGTAAAATCCACCGAGCTACAGTGACACAAGCAGATTTAAACTATGTTGGTTCTATTACGATTGATGAGGATATTTTAGATGCAGTAGGAATGCTGCCAAACGAAAAGGTGCATATCGTTAATAACAATAATGGCGCACGCTTTGAAACTTATATTATTGCAGGGGAACGTGGATCAGGCGTTATTTGTGTGAACGGAGCAGCAGCACGCCTAGTACAACGTGGAGATATTGTAATTATTATTTCTTACGTGTATGTAGATAACGAAGAGGCAAAAGATCATAAGCCAACAGTAGCTATTATGGGCGAGGGTAATACAATTAAAGAAATGATATCGTATGAGCCAGAGGCAACAGTGATGTAGTGTGATAAAAGTTGCTACTACTTTGAAACTTTAAAGACAATTTTTTTATAAGGTGATTGAATTCATCATAATTTGAAAGTGTACATTACTAAGTTAAAGCCTTAGGACGCAGTTATGCCGAGGTATAATTAGTTGATGTACACTTTTTAATATGTCCAAAAATTGTTAAAGAAAGGGTTTATCATATGAGCATTAAAGTGAATTTGAAAATTTTACAAACTAGAATTGCGTTAAAGATATGTTTTTAACTCATCATCAAAAGTTGTGGATAACAATTTTTAAGACGAAATTCCTTGAAGTTGATCTTCGTTCCGGCTGGGCGACTCCTCGGGGATTAGCGATATAGAGGAACGAAGGCTAGAAGCATCACTTCCTGTGATAACGCCTTCGTGACCAACATTGTGCTGCTGTCGCTACGTTGCACTCACGCTTTCGCGCAAAAGACATTTGTTGGCCCGAGACCCTGCAGCGAAGCGGATGTTTTCTGTGCGAAAGCGAAGCGGCAGCTATAAAGCGCTCAGCCGGAATGGAAATCAACCACACATAATGGTGATAGGTCATATTTTTACAATTGTATTAATTTGGAGATTCTTGATGATAATCAACAATGGCAGAGGGATGCCGCTGAGCCAAATATGTGATAAAATTCATCTATCTAATGTGAACTGTGAGTTGAGATGTATGATGGAAAGTCAAAAGTATGCAATTGTTGATTTAGAGACGACTGGTCATTCACCGGCAAATGGGGACCGAATGATTCAAATAGCAATTGTTATTATGAAAGATTGGGAAATTGAACAAACGTATACGAAGTTTATATATCCAGGTAAAGCTATTCCAACGTTCATTCAGGATTTAACGCATATTACGGATGAGGATGTAAAGGATGCCTTGCCGTTTGAGGCACATGCCGACTACATATATGAACTGCTTGCCGATTGTGTATTCGTCGCGCATAATGCGGATTTTGACTTATCCTTTTTACAAGCAGAGTTCAAGCGTGCGGGTTTATCAAAATGGCAGGGTAAAAAGATGGACACGGTTGAGCTTGCCAAAATTTTGTTCCCAATGTCACTCAGCTTTAAGCTAGGTGATTTAGCGGCAGATTTAAATATAGAGCTTACAAATGCACACCGAGCAGATGACGATGCCCGTGCAACAGCGGAGCTCTTTAAACGATGCTGGAAGGAGTTACTCAGTCTCCCTCAGCTAACCCTAGAACAAATGCATAAACGCTCATTCAGATTGAAGTCAAATTTATCCCAGCTTTTCTTCGAGGCTCTTCAAATTAAACGACAGCATGTAACTGCTAATGAGAATGTCTCCTACTACCGCAATTTGGCTATTTGTGATGGGCGAAAAAAGTATACAAATCATGCGGAGGTTGTATCATATCCTCAAACAGCAGCTGACAAAACAGCATTAATGACAAAAGCCATGTCGAATTTTGAGCAACGACCAGCGCAATTCGAGATGATGGACACGATTTGGCAAGCGCTCAATGACAAAAGGGAATGCGTTATAGAGGCCTCAACAGGTATTGGTAAAACAGCAGGCTATCTACTTCCTGCGATTTTGTATGCTCGAGCAGTCGATAAAAAAATTGCGATTAGCACATATACGTCACACTTGCAGGAGCAACTTGTTGAGGAAGAGCTACCAAAGATTGAAAAAATCCTTGGCACAAAAGTCAATATCGCTGTGCTTAAGGGCATGCAGCATTATATTGACGTTGCACGCTTTGAGCAATGTATGGCATATGCTGATGAAACTTATGATGATACATTTACGATTTTGCAAATTCTTGTCTGGTTGACTAAAACAGAAACAGGTGTGCTAAGTGAGCTCAATGTATCTGGGGGCGGACAATTATTTTTAGAGAAAATCCGCAAAATGCCTGATGAAAAACCTTCAAAGGGCTTTGATTTTTATGAGCAAGCGTTAAAAAATAGTGAATTTGCTGATTGTATCGTAACGAATCATTCTATGGTACTCAGTGATTTAGTCCGTCAAACACCAATATTTACACAAATTGACGGATGGATCATTGACGAAGCACATCAATTTATACAATCTGCTATGCAGCAGGATGAAGTTGTCTTCTCCTATACGCAGTGGAAGTACATTTTTGGCCAAATTGGAACGATGGAGGAAACTGCTTTGTTCCAGCAATTTAGTCAGGCCGCTAAGAAGAAACACCGTGTTTCTATGCAAAGCTTGCAGCGACTAGATGCACAATTTATACGTCTACAACGGACATTCGATGAAACTATGCAACGGGCTGTACAAAAAATGCAGCAACAAATAAAAGGGAAGCAAGCTAGTAGTAAATGCACTTTGTTTTTAGAGGATGTAACGCTAGCAAAAGAGCCGCTTCTACAAGTGAGTAAGCTCACACAGCAATGGCTTGATCTTGCTACAGAAGTGGGGCAGGCCTTTGAAAATAATATTGAGCAATTAGATAAAAATGAGCTCTTTATTTTATCTGAGTGGCATTATTGGATCCGTGAATTAAAAGTAAAAATCGCGGAATGGGAAGAAATTTTCCTATCGTCACAGGATGATAATTCAGTATGGCTAGAATTTGATGTAAGGAGCGTTCCTGGGAGCTTACACGTCTATAAAAAGCCTGTTAATGTCACACCTATCATTGAAAAAGTACTTACGCCTCTTCGTAAGCAGGCAAGTATTGTGTGGACTTCAGGCACTTTAACGGTGCCAGGTAATGAGCGTTTTGTAACGAGTCAACTTGGTATTTCTAATAGTGTGCAAGTAATAAAGCTCCAAGCACCACCATCCTATTATGCAGGTGCTAAGGCATTTATTGTCACTGATATGCCTGAAATTCAACATGTGACTCAGGACGAATATATTGAAGCGGTCGCCCATGCAATTACACGTACCGTGCGAATGACTGAAGGACGTTGCTTTGTCCTATTTACCGCTCAGGACATGCTTCGAAAAACAGTGGAGCTTATTCAAGATAGTGAACTCCTTGATGACTATATGCTCTTTGCACAAGGAGTCACGGGTGGTAGCCGTATGCGAATTCTGAAATCATTTCAAAAGTTTAGCCATGCCGTTCTTTTTGGTACAAACAGCTTCTGGGAGGGAGTAGACGTTCCGGGTGACGCTCTTTCATCGGTGATCGTTGTACGCCTGCCGTTCTCCTCACCGGAAGAGCCTGTATTTAAAGCGCGAGCA
Organism: Lysinibacillus sp. NPDC093692; assembly: GCF_050280125.1. Lineage (NCBI taxonomy): Bacteria > Bacillati > Bacillota > Bacilli > Caryophanales > Bacillaceae > Lysinibacillus > Lysinibacillus sp. NPDC093692. The sequence continues at coordinate 46,352 of NZ_JBNNUW010000004.1, read as the reverse complement.
AAACATATTACAGCACAAGGTCGCAATTCTTTCAATGAGCTTTCATTACCAGAAGCCATTATGCGGTTTAAACAGGGCTTTGGTCGTTTAATCCGTTCATCACAGGATAAAGGAGCCTTTATAGTTTTGGACCGCCGTATTTCAACAAAGTCGTACGGTAAGGAATTTGTTAAGGCGTTACCACCGATTGATGTGAAGAAATTGCAGCTACCGGAGTTGTTAAAGGAACTTAATAATTGGCAGAAATAGTTGAAATCCCTTTTAGTAGTTTTGCTAAAAGGGATTTTTTGGTAGATTTTATCCCGAAAGTAAGGTTATCTGAGCGAATTTTGAAGAAAATAAAAATCCAGGTGACTCGAGCCAATATAAAGTAGAAAACAGAGATCCCGAGCTATATAGTCTGCAAGCCGAGAATCAGATTTTCTCACTAAAAAAGCCCTCGACGATTGCGGGGGCTAGTTGCTATTATAAAACTTCTTTGGTCTGCCGAAAGGACTAGACATTTCGTAATCATCATACCTTCATCAGTAATGTTATTAATCTTGCCACTAATAATTGCTATAGAATCTTTTGCATCTTCTCTTGAGCTTTTACAAAGCCTAGTTCTATAACTTTGTTTTATATTGTTGTCTAATAAATCGGTAGTTCAAAAAAGGATTCCTACCATCTACGGAAACCAGGTCTAAAGCCGGGGAAAAACGGTCTTCCTGGGAAGAATGGGCTTATTGGAAAAAACGGGCTTATTGGAAAAAATGGGCTAACAGGGAAAAACGGTCTTCCTGGGAAGAATGGGCTCCCTGGGAAAAAGGGTCTTCCGAATTGGCCCATACCTGGAGAAAATCGGCGTCCGTCGTTAAAACGCATTGGATTTACCATTTTTATAACTCCCTTCAATTTATATAGTATAGGCTATGTTCAATCAATGAAGTGGCTTAGACTAAGACACAGGTTTGGGATTCTATTTCAGCGTAAAAAAGTCAAATATATTACCGAGAAAGAGTGGACATTTCATAAAAGTTCTGCCAAGGATTAAGCGATAGACCTCTCACATTGGAACTCTTATGGTGACGATTTATTGGTGTGCCAATATATCTTCAATCAAAAATGCGATATAGAGATTTGTTTTTGTAAATGGATTACTTAGGTCCATATCTAAAAGCGTCTCTATTTTTTTTAGTTTATAAAGTACTGTGTTGCGATGAATAAATAGTCGTTCACTTATCCTACGAGTACTACCATTCTCCTCGAGAAAAATGCGTGAAAATTGTACATAATCTGTATTATGCAATTCATCATAGTGATAAAGCTGACCTAAAATATCTTGGCTATATGATTTGATCAATGTTTGATTTTGTACAGCCATAATAATTTTGTAGGCACCAATTTCTTTATATTTATATAGGAAGCGGTTGTTATGAAGCTTTGCTAATTGGATTACTGTTAATGACTCATCATAGCTTTTGCGAACATTTTCAAGCTCTTTATGAAAATTTCCTTTACCAATGATAATATCTAAGTAACCATTTTTTTGTGTAATTTTGTCGTAAATTTCTTCAACAATTTTTGAGAAGGGAGTATTAGGTGTATTGATCTGTGCTTTGTCGATTAAAAAGATGAGGTTATTTTTATGCTTTAGTTTTAAGAAGCGTTTATATCTATTTTGAAATGCAAATTGGATCATGACCTCGTAACGGTCAATGTTAGCTTGTACATTATTTGTTGTACATGAAATGATGGCTAGTTCTCTACTTTGTGGAAATCCTAGTAGTGTTAATTGATCCTTAATATAGTTGGCGTTTTGTTTGTAGTGAAAAAGTAAGTTATAAAGAACCTTTTCTTCGATAGACAGCTCTTGATGGTGATTGGCAATAAATTGAAATGTTGTTTTTAATAGATCGGCTATTCGATAATTCCATGGCATGAGAAAAATAGGGAAATCATGTTCGTTAGCAAAAGAGATGACTGAATCTGGTGTATTTGGAATATAAGGACCAGTATTAATAATGAAACCTGCAACTTTTTTAGAGAAAGCTAGTTTTACAAGCTGCTCTAAGGAATCTCCATCAGAAGATAAATTAATACCTGTAGTCACGACTAATTCATTAGGTCTACAAAACATAATTAAATCGATGCTTTCTACTACGTTAATCCCTGTAACTCTTCGATACGTTCCGTTATGTCCAGCTACTAATGTTAGCATTGGGAATTGAACTCCCTCTACAATTTTGCGAATTGTCCCCATTTCTTCCCCCCTTATTATGAACATAACTTACCATATATTATGTGCAGATGCACATATTTTTTTAGTTTGCTAGCTATATCTCAACATTTTTATCTTTTATAGAATGTGAATAACTACTGTGAAAGAGAGGAATTGCATATGTATAAGTGTAATAGTAGACGATTGCAAGAGTTAATTGAACAATTTAGTCAATTTGGAGCTACCGAAAATGGTGGCGTAACTCGTTTGTCTCTTTCGAATGAGGATGTATTAGCAAGAAACTATTTTTGTGAGTGTTGTGATGAATTAGGAATGGACATTAAAGTCGATGATATGGGCAATATTTATGCTATTCTCCCTGGGAAAAAGGATGTCCCTCCAATTGTTATGGGGTCACATTTAGATTCCGTTGAAAAGGGTGGGAAATTTGATGGTGTATTAGGCGTTTTAACGGCTATAGAAGCCATTAGGACATTAAAGGAAAACGAGATTGAACTAGATATCCCTATAATGATTGTTAATTTTACGAATGAAGAAGGTGCTCGTTTTGATCCAGCAATGATGAGCTCTGGTGTCATTTCATCTAAATTTGAAAAAGAAAAAATGCTGCAATCTGTCGACAAGTATGGCACTAGTTTCAAAGAAGCACTGCAAGCAAGTGGGTATGAAGGAGATCAAGAAAATCGTTTAAAGGAAGCTCTTGCTTATATCGAATTGCATATTGAGCAAGGACCTGTTCTGGAGGCGAAGCAACTTGAAATAGGAGTTGTTGAAGGTGTATTAGGAATGGTTTGCTATGAAATTACGGTTACAGGGCAGTCCAATCATGCTGGAACGACACCGATGACAATGCGTCAAGATCCGATGATCGTAACTTCAAAAATCATTGCGCATTTACATGAAGAGCTCGGAAAAATTGATGAACAGTTAGTATTTACCTTTGGCCGAATGAATGTATCTCCCAATATCCATACCGTTATACCGAACAAAGTGACGTTTACGATTGATTCACGTCATCAAAAACCAGAGATTATGCAAAAAGTTGAAGATATACTGGATCATCTTCCTACAGAGGATATGGGCTGTAATATTAAGCCGCTTAAGCTTTGGGGGAGAGATACAGTTTATTTTGATACTCATATTTGTAATGAAGTGGCAAGGGCTTGTCAGAGCTTCGGCTATACTGCTCATCGAATGTTTAGCGGAGCGGGACATGATGCGCAATATATGGCAAGTATTGTTCCATCAGCAATGATTTTTGTTCCTAGTATTAATGGTAAGAGTCATTGTGAAGAAGAGGAAACAACATTTGAGGATTGTGCGAAAGGTGCAGATGTATTACTTGAAACAGTGTTGACGCTGCAAACAAAGTTCAGTATGGGGGAGACCTACACGTTACATTAAGGTAGGTTTTATGAATTAATTGAGCGTTCTCCATTATTTTACGAAGGGTGAGGGGCAGAATGAAAAAAATTATTAAAGGTGGACGAGTAGCAACAGCTGCAGATGTTTTTGAGGCAGATATTTTAATTGAAAACGGAAAAATTGTTCAAATAGGTAAAGATTTATCCGAAGTGGGCGCAGAAATTATTGATGCTACGGGTAAAATCGTGATGCCAGGTGGGATTGATCCGCATACTCATTTAGATATGCCATTTAACAATACTGTGACTGATGATGATTGGAAATCTGGTACCATTGCAGCGGCTTTTGGAGGAACGACTACTATTTTGGACTTCTGCTTAACGGCTGGCGAAGAAAAACTTTCAGCTGCAGTTGAAAAGTGGCATGACAAGGCGAAGGGGAAATCAGCTGTCGACTATGGATTCCACTTAATGATTGGTGATTTAACGCCTGAAACAGAAGCTGAATTGCCGCAAATTTTAGAGCAGGAGGGCATTACTTCTGTAAAGGTGTTTATGGCTTATGCGAAAGAATTTCAAGCAACCGATCGCACCCTTTTTAAAGCTTTTAAAATAGCAAAGGACCTCGGTGCTGTTGTTATGGTGCACTGTGAAAATGGTTCTGTTATTGATGAGCTTGTGGAAGAGGCGCGACGTGCAGGTCATAAGGAGCCGATTTATCATGCGCTCACTCGCCCAGCTGAATTAGAAGGTGAAGCGACAAAACGTGCGATCGAGTTAGCCCATATTGCTGACGCTACCCTTTATGTAGTACATGTAACTTGTAAGGAGGCAGTAGATGAGATCATTGCTGCGCGTGAAAAGGGTTATAACGTCTACGGTGAAACATGTCCACCATATTTAACTTTGGATCAATCTGCTTTGGCACAACCTGGTTTTGAAGGGGCAAAATATGTTTGGTCCCCACCACTTCGCCCGAAATACCATCAGGCTCATTTATGGAATGCTCTAAAAGCAAAACAACTACAAACAATTGGCTCTGATCAATGCTCGTTTAGTTTCAAAGGTAAAAAACAGTTAGGATTAAATGATTTTTCTAAAATTCCTAACGGTGGGCCTTTTATCGAAGACCGTTTCAGCATTTTATATTCAGAAGGTGTAGCAAAAGGAAAAATTTCTATCAATGAGTTTGTCGATATGATTTCCACAAGTGCAGCAAAAATATTTGGCTTATTCCCACAAAAAGGAACGATTGCAATCGGTTCTGATGCCGATATCGTTATTTTTGATCCAGAGGTAAAACGAGAAATTTCGGCTAAAACCCATCATATGAACGTTGATTATAACCCATATGAAGGATGGGAAGTAACAGGTGAACCAGTAAGTGTACTAGTTCGTGGGGAATATGTCATTAAAAATAAAGAATTTGTTGGTGTACTAGGTAGTGGGCAATATATAAAACGCCCATTAAAAACAACTGCTGCAGAAGCACTTAATATTTAGCTTATGACCGATTGCTTTGGTGGAGAACAGAGCAATCGGTCTCGTAATATCTTCATTTAGCTACAGAAGACTATCTTCTTTTAATGATGGTGGGTTGAATGTTGAATTTAGCTCTTTGAAGGAAAAAATGAACACATGAGGGGGATGTGGAAATGGTTCTGAATCAAGAAAAAACAATGTCCCAACAGTTAAAACGTAATTTTATGGAATTGACTAGCAGGATGACAAAGAATGAGGCAATTGAGGAATCAAATCGCTGCCTTTATTGCTACGATGCACCATGTATTAAAGCTTGTCCAACGAGTATTCAAATCCCAAATTTCATAAAAAAAATTGCTTCTGGTAATATGAAGGGCTCTGCTACGACTATATTAGAAGCAAATCCAATTGGTGCAAGCTGTGCAAGGGTTTGTCCAACGGAAGAATTATGTGAAGGGGCGTGTGTGTTAAATTCCTCAACAAAGCCAATTAAAATTGGAGAGCTACAGCGCTATGCAACAGATTGGGCAATGGAAACGAATGCACAGCTATTTAAGCAAGGGCAAAGTAATGGGCAAAAGGTAGCGATTATTGGTGCAGGTCCCGCTGGTTTATCGGCTGCTCGTGAACTAAGTCGTTTTGGCTATCATGTCACAATCTATGAGGCTGAAGCAAAAGCTGGTGGTTTAGGTAATTATGGTATTGTGTCGTTCCGTTTACCGAATGAAGTCGTTGATTGGGAAATTGAACAGATTGAAAAGCTTGGCGTAGAAATCAAAACAAACACAACTGTCGGCGTTGATATTTCTGCTGAAGAGATCTTGGAGCAATATGACAGTGTTATTTTAGCAGTCGGTATGGGAGCTGTTCCGAATCTAGGCATTGAAGGAGAAGGCTTAGAAGGTGTACATGATGCGATAGAGTTTGTCAGAAAGACAAAAATGGGACCGCTTACACAAGATATTGTTGGGAAGCGAGTAGCTGTCATTGGTGCTGGTAATACCGCGATTGATGGTGCTACATGTGCAATGCGTTTAGGTGCTGACAATGTTCAAATTCTTTACAGAAGAACACAAAAAGAAATGACTGCGTACAAATTTGAATATGAATTTGCCAAGCAGGATGGTGTGGAGTTTAAGTGGCTGACAGCACCGAAAAAAATTGTCGGTAATGAGTCAGGTGAGGTTGTAGGTATTGAATGTGTGAAAATGAAGCTCGGTGAAGCGGGTGCTGATGGTCGACAAAGGCCTGAAGAGGTGGAGGGCTCCAATTTTATTATTGAAGTGGATAATGTTATAAAGGCAATTGGGCAAACACGTTTTGTGTCACTGATTGAAGCTTTTGGGCTCCAGCATACAAATGGCGTTGTCGATATTGATGAAACGACAATGCAAACTTCGAATGACCAAGTATTTGCATGTGGAGATGTCGTCTTCGGAAATGGCCAGGGCGAGGCGATGGTTGTAACAGCTGTACAGCAAGGAAAAGACGCAGCATACAAGATCCATGAACGTTTAAGAAAACCAAGTGAGATTGCATAAGGGAGGAACTAATATGGCAGACTTACGCATTGACTTAGCGGGCATCAAATCGCCGAACCCATTTTGGCTAGCATCAGCACCACCAACGAATTCAGGCTATCAAGTACAACGCGCATTTGAAGCGGGGTGGGGCGGTGCCGTTTGGAAAACGTTAGGAGATCCGATTCTAAATGTTTCTTCACGCTTTGCAGCTGTTAGCTTTAACGGACAAAGAGTAGCGGGCTTCAATAATATTGAACTGATTACGGATCGTCCGCTAGAGGTAAATTTAAAAGAAATTTATGAAACGAAGAAAAGGTTTCCAGATCACGCGATAATCGCTTCCTTAATGGTGGAGCCAAAGCAAGAAAAATGGCATGAGATTGTTAAACGAGTCGAAGATGTGGGTGTTGATGGTCTTGAGCTTAACTTTGGGTGTCCACATGGGATGGCAGAACGAGGAATGGGCTCTGCCTCTGGTCAAGTACCTGAATTGGTGGAAAAGCAAACGTATTGGGTGAAAGAGGCAGCAAAAACACCGGTAATAGTGAAGCTAACGCCAAACATTACCGACATAACGGTAACAGCAGAAGCGGCCACAAGAGGTGGAGCAGATGCGATTAGTATGATTAATACGATTAACAGCTTAGCGGGTGTTGACTTAGATACATGGAATACAGTGCCTCATGTAGCAGGAAAGGGTGCGCATGGTGGCTATTGCGGTCCTGCCGTTAAACCAATTGCACTTAATATGGTTGCAGAATGTGCTCGTAATCCATTAATCAATGTTCCGATTTCGGGCATTGGTGGTATTTCCAACTGGCAAGATGCTGCCGAGTTTATATTAATGGGAGCAACGGGCGTACAAGTTTGTACAGCAGCGATGCATCACGGTTTTAGTATCGTTGAGGATATGATTGATGGACTGGGTAACTATTTAGATGATAAAGGGATTGCCTCAGTTATGGATTTAGTAGGTCGCTCAGTTTCCAGATATTCTAATTGGGGCGACTTAGATTTAAATTATAAAATCGTAGCTGAAATTAATAATGATGTTTGCATTAACTGTAACAAGTGCCATATTGCATGTGAGGACACATCGCATCAATGTATCGATTTATATACAGAAGATGGTCGCCCGATGCTGAAAGTTCGAGAAGAGGACTGTGTAGGTTGTAATTTATGCTCAATTGTATGTCCTGCAGAGGGTGCTATTACAATGGTTGAACGTCCATCTACAGTTCCACCTATGACTTGGAATGAACGTCAAACTCTGATTAGTAGTCTATCTAAATAAACCTCTAAAATCAATTTCGCCTTTGCGTAATTGTGTTCGGTGGCTAAATCTTCATTCGTATGTGCTGGGACACTAACTAAATGGAGCCATATCTTTATTCATCTCATTACCTTCTAAGGTGGGTGTACTTTGCCGAATGAAGATAACTGAAATTCCATCTTCCTTTAGCGTCGTTGAAGGAAGGAATAACCTCATGTAAGTTGTCACGGAAATTTGATAAAAGAAGGAGAGATTAGATGGAACGTGAAGGGAATTATTTAAAATCCCCAGATTTACTTCCAGTGACACATCAACAAAGAAATATTGGAACATTTGGTTTTGCAGTAATTTGGATAGGTATGGCAATTGTATTAGCTGCTTTTGCAATTGGTGGCTCGGCAATCATAAACTTGCCGTTGCCGATGGTGATTTTAGCAACGTTGATTGGCTCTTGTTTAATCGGTGTATTTATGACGTTAATTGGTGATATAGGCATTGAACATGGCTTATCATTCCCGGTATATATGCGTGCTCCATTCGGTACATTTGGCACACATATCCCGTCACTTGTCCGCGGTGTAACGGCTGCATGTTGGTTTGGTCTGAACACTTATTTCGGTGCATTAGCTATAAACGGTATTTTAAATTTACTTTTTAATTTTAATAATTGGTTTATTTGTTTCATTGTCTTTGCAGCACTTCAGTTATTTAATACATCACTAGGTATTAAGTCTATTGAACGCTTTGCAGATTTGGCAGCACCAGTAATTATTTTAATTTCATGCTGGATGTATTATACACTGGCAGATACTGCGGTAGCACAAGGGAAAAATATTTGGACGTGGGTGGAAGCGCCAACAACAGGTTTCACGGCCTTCACTGCATTTATGGTAGTGATTATGGCAAATATGGGCTTTTGGTCGACGCTAGCAGCCGACATGCCTTCACTTTCACGCTTCTTTAAAGCACCAAAAAATGAACGCAATTGGTTCAAACGCAATAAAACACAGCTGGTTGGCTCGTTAATAGTTATGCCGATTACAAATACTTTCATTGTGACAATTGGTGCGGTTTGCTATATGGCTGTTGCCTCAGCTGATCCAATCAATGCATTACAGCAAAGTGCAAGCGGCTTTATTTTAGGCATTTTATTGTTAATGATTGTGTTAGCACAATGGTCAACTAACACCTCTGCAAATGTTATTCCAGCGGCAACGATCTTCTCAAATATTGGTGGTCCAAAAGTGCCGTTTTGGGTTGGGGTTGTTATTGCAGGAATCATTGGTATCCTAGCACAGCCTTGGAGTTTATTTGATGTGTTAGTCAATGCACTTTTAATTATCGGAGGAATTCTAACAGCCATCGTTGGTATTTTATATGCTGATTATTATTTAATCCGTAAGCGCCGAGTGCATGTAAAAGCACTGTATGAATTAGATGGCCAATTTAAATATTGGAACGGCTTTAACTTAGCTGGTTTAATTGCTTGGATTATCGGTGGTGCAGTAGCAAATATATTCTCCACTTATTCTTCATTAGTAGGCTTTTTTGTAGGGGCACTTGTATATTATGTACTAGCGAAATATTGGTGGTTCAAAAAATACCCTCAAGCTGAACTTGAAGATCCAAGTGATGCAAAATATTTAGGAATTACAGCTGGTCACAATTTGGATGAACTATTTGGGCAGCAACAAATGCCAACTCCAACGGTTGTTCCAGATGAAGATGACATCGTTGAACAACCAGATCCGCTGTTAGAAATCAAAGGTGCTGAATAAAAAATAAACACCAAGATATTACAGAAAAGGTGAGGTGATTGCATGTCAGAACATCAACAAAGTACAGAGGAAATAAAAAAAGTAGATCAGTATTTAGATAGTGGCTTTAAAATCAAATATGTTTATGAAAATCTAAGTGGAATGTTTGTAGAATTTGCCCGTCAAGAAGAAGTTATTCTGATGCAAATTCTAACAGCAGATGCACGCAAATACTTCTCTGCAAAGCTCCAAGAACAGACGCTATTGCAATAACAAAAATAACTCTATTCCATTCATTGCCTTACATGATGGAATAGAGTTATTTTACGTAATAAAATAGGTTTTCACTCTAAGTTAGTTGGTTTATTGGTGGATAGAACAGCAAAAGTCGTGGATAGATCCGTCAAAAACGTGGATAGAACAGCCGAAGTCGTGGATAGAACCGTCAAAATCGTGGATAGAGTCGTCAAATTGATGGATAGAACAGCCAAAGCGGAAAGAACCGCCGAAGTGACGGATAGAACAGTCAAGGCGACGGAAAGAACAGCTGAAGTGACGGAAAGAACCATCAAAGCGATGGAAAGAACCGTCGAAGCGATGGATAGAATCCCAAAAATCGTGGATAGAACAGCCAAAGTCATGGATAGAACCGTCAAAATCGTGGATAGAGTCGTCAAAGTGATGGATAGAACAGCCAAAGCGGAAAGAACAGCTGAAGTGACGGATAGAACAGCTGAAGTGACGGAAAGAACCATCAAAGCGACGGATAGAACAGGCAAAGCGGAAAGAACAGCCGAAGTGACGGATGGAACCCTCAAAGCGACGGAAAGAATCCCGAAAATCGATGATAGAACAGCTAATAGCGACGAATAGTACCTCCAAAATGCCCCCGGAACCCTAGTCGTATTGCCTTAATTTATGTTTTTCCTAAAAATACAATTGTGTTTTTCTGCAGAATTTATTATTATTATAAAATAAATTCATCGTAGAAAGAACTTCGAAAAGAGGCGTAATTTGTGGCAAATAAAGAGTTAAATAGGGGATTAGATGCACGTCATATCCAAATGATTGCTCTTGGAGGTACTATTGGCGTAGGTTTGTTTATGGGGTCCGCTAGTGCCATTCAGTGGACAGGGCCTTCCGTGCTCCTTGCATATGGTATAGCAGGAATATTTATTTTCTTCATTATGCGAGCAATGGGAGAAATGCTTTATATGGAGCCAAGTACAGGTTCCTTTGCAACATTTGGCTATAAATATATACATCCATTAGCTGGTTATTTAACGGCGTGGAGTAACTGGTTTCAGTGGGTTATTGTTGGGATGTCAGAGATTATAGCGGTAGGGACTTATATGCAATACTGGTATCCTGATTTACCGGCATGGATTCCAGGATTAATTGCTATGATTATTTTAGGTGTTGCCAACTTTATTTCTGTTAAAACTTTTGGAGAATTTGAGTTTTGGTTTGCCATGATTAAAATTGTAACGATTGTTTTAATGATTGTTGCAGGCTTTGGGCTTATTTTCTTTGGGATTGGTAATGAAGGCGTGGCAATCGGATTATCGAACCTTTGGAATCATGGAGGTTTCTTTACAGGCGGCTGGACAGGTTTCTTCTTTGCGTTATCATTAGTAGTTGCAGCCTATCAAGGTGTTGAGCTTATTGGGATTACTGCAGGAGAAGCGAAAAATCCTCAAAAAACGATTACGAATGCGATTCAAAGTGTTATTTGGCGTATTTTAATATTTTATATCGGAGCAATCTTTGTCATTGTAACAGTTTATCCGTGGGATGAATTAGGTACGATTGGTAGCCCATTTGTTGCAACTTTTGCAAAGGTTGGAATTACCGCTGCGGCAGGAATTATTAATTTTGTTGTTATTACAGCGGCAATGTCAGGCTGTAATAGTGGAATTTATAGTGCGGGACGTATGCTGTATACGCTTGCCATGAATGGACAAGCACCTAAATTTTTTGCGAAGCTTTCTAGAAATGGTGTTCCAATATTCGGTACAGCAGGTGTGCTAGTTGGTTTGTTCATCGGCGTTATTCTAAGTTATGTTGCGCCAGGAAATTTATTTGTATATGTGTACAGTGCAAGTGTATTACCAGGGATGGTGCCATGGTTTATTATTTTAATCAGTCAAATACGATTTAGAAAAATAAAAGGTGAACAACTTTCCAAGCATCCATTCAAAATGCCTTTAACACCATTTACAAACTATTTAACGATTGCCTTTTTAATAATGGTGCTAATCGGTATGTGGATTAATGATGATACGAGAGTTTCTCTTATTGTGGGTATTGTTTTCTTAGTTCTTGTGATCATGAGCTATTATGTTTTTAGAATTGGAAAAGATCGTCCCGTTAATAAATAATGAAATGTTAAAAGGGTGTATTTCTCTACTATGAGATACATCCTTTTTACTTTTTTGATAGAGATATTGTTTTTCAATACAACAAAAGGGACACTCCATTAATAATTGGATTGTCCCTTTCAATTATTGTTCTTTTCGCATAATAAAGCTTAAATGTCTGCCAGCCTGTTTGTCTTGGCGGTAGGAAAAACCATCTGGGCTGAGAAATGTGCACGTTGAATCAATCAATATTTGCTTTGAAGGGATACCTACAAGCTCACATTGTTTTTTGACAGTTTGTTGATTATCGATATGATATTTATTTGTTTCTGCATTGTAATACATAAAGTCTTCAGCATAGCCTAGATTGTGGAATTTTTCATAAACATCTGCATCCACCTCAAACTTATGCTGACTGAGTGCCATACCGATTTGTACGTGAAAATCTTGAGGACTACAATGCTCCTGTTTCATCAAATGTTGGAAAAGCTTTAATGTAACTTCCTTGACAGTCCCTTGCCATCCTGAATGTACCACACCAATAAGACCGTTGACTTCATTATAAAAAATGACAGGTACACAATCTGCTGTAAAACTACATAAAAGTAAATTTGGTTCTACTGTATAAAGTGCATCGGTATTACTAATGGCATTGTCCATCTTTTCAGCGCCTAGTCCTTTATCAGAAATCGTGACTTTATGGAAATTAGCACTATGTGTTTGTTGCGTGCAAATAAAATCATGTATGTCACAATGCAAAGTAGTTGCCAGTTTTTTTCGATTTTCTAGCACATCAGCTTCATGTACACATGTATGCAATGCCATATTGTTTTGTTCTAATTCAATATCATCTTTTAAAGTAGTGCCTGCGATAAATTGGTCATTGTCAAAATAAATTTTAGTTTTCATATCATCACCTCGTTTTACTATATATGATTGGTTCCTGAATGTATAGGCGCTTACTCTTAAGATTTTTAAGAGCCTAGCTATACAAACCTTTGACATAAATAATAGATTTTTTCACATATAGTATCGAAGAATCATTATTAAGAGGAAGGAGTTTGTATACATGACGCAAGAAAAATTCCTACTGATTTGTCAATTAGGAATGGGGTTATTTTGGATTATTACATACATACTAATCATCAAACAAGGATTACAGGATAAGCGATATGGGATGCCCATGGTTGCAATTTGTGCAAATATTTCATGGGAATTTATCTTTTCATTTATGTATCCACAAAACGACTTGCAAAGGATTATTACGTTTGCATGGTTTCTTTTGGACATTTTTATTATGATGCAATTTTTACATTATGGTCATAAGGAATATAAAAAGATAGTTCCAAGGAAAATATTTTATTCATCTTTTTTGATCACACTAGTAGTAAGCTTTTTTACGATTTTAGCAGTAATGCATGAATTTAATGATCTAGCAGGCAAGTATGCAGCATTTATACAGAATTTGATGATGTCAGGATTGTTTATTGCTTTGTTTTTACAAAGAGGGAACTTAAGTGGCCAATCAATGGGCATCGCTGTTTGTAAAATGATTGGAACGATGTTTGCTGCAGTTGGTTTCTATATGTATTTTAGAACACCGTTGATTACTGTTATTTCGCTTGCGACCCTTATTTATGATTGGCTTTATATCGTATTAATTTATAGATTTTATGTGAAATATGCTAATTCACCTTCATTTCAAAAATAAATAAAAATGATGAAATGAAACACACTATCAACAATACACGAATAAGATGTCTCTGTAGTATGACGATAGGGTAGGTGTTTTATTTGAAAAAGAAGTGGATGACCACATTATGTATTATTTGTACGATTGGGCTAGTTGGCTGTCAGGTGAAATCTGCGGATGAGAAAAAGCAAGAACAACCAATTCAAGAGTCAGAGAGAAAAGCTGAGGATTTAAAAAAGCCCGTTGCCATTGAACAGCAACAAACAGAATCTGTCGTTGTTGAAATTGTAGACCCTTCTACAAAAGCTATTATCCAAATAATTTCGCCGAAAGAAATGGGCTATGAACGTGATAAACAATCGTATACAAAGCAAATTGAGCAATTAGCAAAAGAGTTGGCGAGAGGGAATGAAAAAACGGCAGGCTATGATAAGCGTATGATACTCGATAAGCTGGACGATCAAGGAAAACTAATGAAAGGTAGTCCTTTAATTGTTTTAAAAGAAAGTGAATTAGTAGATAGAATATTAGAAGCATCAGCTATTGGTGGTAAAGTGGAGATGCCTCTTTATATTACTGAAAGCGGATATTATTTAGAAGATATTCCTTTGTTAGAAAACGTAGTTGTTGCATCCTATACAACTTACTTCAATACCTATGATGTAGGCAGAAATAAAAATATTGAGCTTTCTGCGAAGGCAATCAATAATGTAATCGTTGGAAGTGGAGATTATTTCTCGTTCAATACAGTAGTTGGCCCTAGAGACGAAGCGAATGGTTATCAGCCCGCACCAGAAATCATCAACAAAAAGGTTGTGATGGGCATTGGGGGAGGTATTTGTCAAACGTCTTCTACCTTGTTTAACGCAGTTGATCAAATACCTGTAAAATTTGTAGAACGTCATCACCATTCTTTAGATGTAGGGTATGTTCCAAAAGGAAGAGACGCAACTGTTTCTTATGGTGGTTTAGATTTTAGATTCCACAATACTAGTGATGTACCATTTTTAATAAAAGCTAACTATAGTAAAAACTCTCTTACAGTTGAGGTAAGAACAGCAGAAAAATTTGTAGAAGTCTTGAAAAAGTCATAGTAATTTTAAAAGACACTTAAGCTAAAGGTGTCTTTTTTTTGGTGTCATGCTGTAGGTAAATTGAGGAATTTCAGTATAATCGTGTTATTGGAAAAGGGAAAAAATAATGCATCCAAAGCTACAAGCGATTCTATCGATTTTTACCAGGTAACATACCCAGAAGATGCTTGCATTATAGTTGTTGATCCTGTAGCCAAGTATCGTGGAACAACAACTGAAAAGTCTCTAAGCCTAGGAAAGTTTATGAGGGAAGAGCGAGGTTCCGAAGATTTTAGAATGGCGTATATTGTATCTGCACAGCCCATTTTTGATGGTGAGAAAGTAATCGGTGTGTTAAGTGCCATTATTTCGAATGAAAAAATGGACGGGATGCGATTATTAGCAACTGAGCTTTCGAGTTCTGTTGAAGAAATAACTGCAACGAATGAAGAGTTAGCAGTAGCAAGTGTAGATGTATCCAATCGCTTGGTGGAGCTTTCCAAGTTTTCAGAATCAATGACTGGCGATATTCAACAAATCAATACGATTGTTAATTTAGTAAAAGATTTGCTATGAAATCTAAAATTCTTGGATTAAATGCTTCTATCGAGGCTGCTCGTTCAGGGGAGCATGGAAGGCTTTGCTGTAGTAGCATCTGAAATACAGAAAATATCGCAAAGTAGTACGGATAGTGCCGAAAGCATTTCAAACCAATTAGAAAGCATTAAACAATCTATTGATCAAGTCAATGAATCTGCAAATCAAATCGCAACGTTTACCCAGCAATTTTCTGTGAGTATGCATGAATTAACCGATGCTTATAATGGAATTAATAGCGCAGCAGAAAAATTAATGCATATAAGCGAAGTAAAGGCTTAATAACTTCACGAAATTATGCCCAGGCATAATTGATAAGGATAATAGCAAATTAATCGCTATTATCCTCTTCGTCTAAATAATATTCAAAATTTCTTGTGGTGTAGCAACTTTATAATCGGGCTCCTCTTGTTGTACAATTTCAATAGAGTCATATCCCCAACCAACCCAAATAATAGGCACTCCCGCTTTTTTGCAGGCTGCGATATCTCTTTGTTCATCACCAATGTACAAAACTTCTGATGGTGTAATGCTTTTGTCCTTTAAAAATTTCTTAATCACTTTATCCTTTCCAAAAATTCGGTTTGAACAAAGAACATCTGACACACATTGAATGCCGTTCATTTTTAGAAATTCTAAAATGTTCTCCTGTGAATTGGAGGAAATGATAAGTATTTTATAGCCCCTTTTATCAATTTCCATTAGGACTTCCTTCATACCGTTATAAAGATGAACATCATTTAATGACTGACGATATAAGCGATAAAATTGAGGTAAAATCATCGGCAATTTATACATAGGAAAGTCAAATAATTTACTTCGTTCCGCTATAGATAATTTTTTTAATGATTCAATTTCCTTTAACTCTATTCCTTTAAATTTATATTTTTGCGCAATTGTATTCCAAGCTGATGCTAACACTGCCGTAGAATCTGCCAATGTTCCATCAAAATCAAAGATAATATATTTCATGTAAACTATCTCCTTTATAATCTAGTTGTAAAGACGTTTTTTATTTGAAAATGTTACTGCCTATACTTAAAAAAATGACATGATTATACAGGATATGAAACAGAGGAGTACAAATAACTCTAGATGAGCAATTTTTTCATTAAATTATCATAACGTGTGGTTGATTTCCGTTCCGACTGGGCGTTTTGACGCTGACGCTTCGCTTTCGCGCAGAGCAAAGCTTCCTGAAGGCGTCCGATGAGCCACTTGGGCCAACAGGGTTTTCGTCTGTGCGAAAGCATAGTGTCAACAACAAAAGGGTGTCATGAAGGCGTTATCGCAGGACGTGATAACGCCTTCGTTCCTCTATTGATTTTGAGTGGGGGTGGCATAAAAGTACCTGTCACCCGTTGGTATTAAAGCTGGGTGACAGGTACGACTATAATGAAGCATTTTCAGTTTTTTTTCGTTTTTTTATTAAATAATAGGCATTTACAGAGGAAGTAATAGGAATGATAAGTGCGATTCCAATACCTGCACAAAAAATCATAATAATTTCGGTGGCGAATATTTTAGAATTTATAATTTCGCTAATGGAATAAGATAAATCTTTAAACCATATGAGCAAGCTTAAATATCCACCAAAGAAAGCGAAAAATAATGTATTTGTATCTGTACCTAAAATGTCCTTTCCAATGCTTAAACCTGTTGTAAATAATTTTCTTCTGCTTATTAACGGGTTATGGTGAAGAATCTCATGCATGGAAGTGGCAATGGAAATGGCAACATCCAAAATCGCACCAATTGTACTCATAATAATAACGGAAGCTCCAATTTGTACAAAATTGACGCCAATATTAAGAGAGAATATGTTAATTTCTTCAACGGATTCTTCCCCAAATCCTCGAATCATTGATTTCTCCGTTACAAAAACAATGAAAAGTAATAAAACTACAATCGTAATCATCGTAGAAATAAAAGCGGTCATCGTTTTACTATTCATTTCATTAATAAAAAATAGGCTAATCCAACTTATGACGGTACAGGCAATAAGCGTTAATAAAACTGGACTATTCTTCGGATTGGTCATTAAAAAAATAGTAATAAAGAGTACCCCAAAGTTTAAAAATAAAGATAGAAAAGATTTCACTCCTTTTTTTCCACCAATAACGATCATCAATATGAATAAAATGGTCGTTAACCATACTAATACATTCATTATTTTGCCCTCTTTCGATTAATGAAAAAAATAGAAGTGTAAAGACTAATGGGAATCGTTAAGACAACACCAATCCCACCTGCTAGGGCACGAGCTAATTCTAACGAAAGGTTCATGGAAAGTGTTTGCCCTAATGGATAAGAATTTTTTAAATATAAAATTAACATAGGAATTGAGCCAGAAATATAAACGAAGAACAAAATACTTGTAATCGTTCCCATAACGTCTTTCCCGATATCCATTCCAGAAGTTCTTAAAGCTTGGTCAGAAATATCTTGGTTTTGCTCAAATAATGCGAACATAGAAGAAGCCATTGTTATGGAGACATCCATTACAGCCCCTAGTGCCCCAATAAATAACCCAGCCATAAATATCACTCGATAAGGTCGTGTTAAAAATTGCATTTCTTCATATCGAAGCCCATTCTCGGATGTAACCCACAGGACTAAAAAGCTAATTAATAACGAAATAAATGTTCCTAAAAGTGTTGCAACAATCGCTGCATATGTTTTTTCATTCAAGCCGTTAATGAGAATTAAAGAAATGATTGTAAATAAAAGAACACATACCCCACTTATAAATATCAAATTTATATTTGAATGCACATATAAATCCAAGGCGAAAGATAATACAAGGGAGTTTACAATTAAACTGATGATTGAAAATAATCCTTGTCTTTTACCAACAATCAGCAATGCAAAAATAAAAATCCACGCTACTATTAAGACGAACTGATCACGTTTCACGTCTAAAATAGTCCCAGTTAAATCTCCATTCTTGTCTGTACTTGCTTTAATGGAAACAAATAATTTATTGCCAACTTGATACTCTTGATCGAAGGCTCCGGATGCTGAATACTCATTTGTAAAATGAATAAGCTTACCCTTTTCTCCACCATTTTTTAATACAGCTGTAATAAGCTGAGTAGATAAATGATCATCATTTTCATACATATCCTTTACAGGATTCGATTCTGTTAATTCCGTTTTTATAACTTCTGCAATTGGACGATCATAAAATTCTTCGTTGTGATAAACGAAAAAAACAGAAACGATGAAGCAAATAGTAATAAAGGTATAAAATATAACTTTGTTATACGATTTTTTTTTCAAGATGTTTTGCAATAAAAAAACCTCCATTGAGGGAAGAGAATTTAATCCTATACGTTGTGTTCATTGTTAGAGTTGACACGAATAATGACTCACAATATTACTATAATTTTTTTGTCAAGCAGAGTAAAAAAAGTGCCATGTATAAAGAACGTGCTAATTGAAAAGAAGTTTCTTAATGAAATAATACGGCTAATGGCTTTTTAGCGACCTAAGTTAGTTATAGCATTATTAAATTAGTGTTATTCATTGATGTGAGTTTTAATTTTGCTTGGGAGCGGAAAAGCGGCTCGTCCTTGATTATAGCAGAAACCATCCTTTTCTATTTAAGTGGATAAAAATTTGATGAAGGAATTTGTGTTCTTTATAATATTGTGAGAGATTAGTAAGAACTATTGAATTCGCAAGGAGGTAAAAGTGATGAAAACTGTATTCGCAAAAGGCTTAACAGAAAAAGAGGTGAAATCTTACAGATTGCTTGGAGATTTGCTGTCAAAGGGGGAAGTCTGCCTTTTTTAAGCAAATTTCATATCGAAAACAGATTCCGGAAGCTTTTGCCTTCTTATTTTAACAATTGTAGTCAATAATTTTTGATGATCTTGTATAAATATATTTACGCATTGTAGCGCCGGTTCTGTCCGGCGCTTTTTTACGTTCCGTTGTGAAATATAAGAAATATTTCCCTATTTGTAGGGTTTTTTCGCACTTTTAAGGCGCCGTTCTTTCGGCGCCTTCTTTGTGTTTTAACTTTTTTCCGGCGGATGTCATGGAATCGGAAAGGAGTTCAATATAGGATGTTAGCTTAAAATCATCGCATCCATGCGATAAGTCCAAATTGTATTGTCTAGCTTCAATCCACTGTCTTGGCGCAAAGGTGAACCAGAAGAAGTAGCAGAAGCGGTCCTATTCTTAGCTTCAGATAAAGTAAGCTTCATGGCTGGAGCTACTGTCTCTGTTGACGGTAGTTTGACTGTATAAATTTCATTTTTCTTTGGCACAGCCACACCTTTGATCTTTATTAATGACCAAAGGTGGTGGCTGTTTTTATATCTTCATTTTAAGTAGTAACATTGAAAATGCAACGACAACGAAATTGATTTAGAGAAAAAAATTATTAAGAATTATCTGGATAATAAAATCAAATAGTGTTATCGTAAGAAATAGCTAAATAAAAATATCCTTCAGGGTAGGGTGAAATTCCCAATCGGCGGTGATGAAGCAATTCAAAGTCCGTGAGCGCAAGCTGATTTGGTGCAAATCCAAAACCGACAGTTATAGTCTGGATGGGAGAAGGGTAAAAGTAAGAGCTTTTTAAATTCGCTTGAGTTTATAAGGTTTATTTGATTATGCTTTTAACTACTTCCCATCGTTTAAGTTGGGAAGTTTTTTTATCTTCTTTCGGTAGGCGTTTAGACACCCACCGAAATAGAGGAACTCAGGCTAAGAACTTCACATCCTGTGAAAACGCCTGACCTAAAGCCTCCGGACACAATTACGCCAAGGCGAAGTTGATTTATTATTTAGCTAACAAATTGAATAGCAGTAGTTCTTCGGGGTAGGGTGAAATTCCCAATCGGCGGTGATGAAGTAATTCAAAGTCCGTGAGCGCAAGCTGATTTGGTGCAAATCCAAAACCGACAGTGATAGTCTGGATGGGAGAAGAACGATGAGATGGTAGCCTATGGAAAATTTTAATATCCTTAAGGTTTATTTGTCGACGTCTTATTTATATGAACTCCCAAACCCCTTTAATCTAAGGGGTTTTTTATTTGAACAGAAATTTTTGATTGAGGGAGGAGGTACATAGGGCTCCAAAAGTGGAAGAGTTAAGCTTAAACCAAAGAATAGAAGCGGGTGAAAAAATGTTTACAGGAATTATTGAGGATATTGGTACCGTAAAAACCTTGCAAAGCGATCGACAAAGTATGAAAATTACCGTTATTTCGAAGAAAATGGTAGAGGATGTAAAGCTCGGGGATAGTATAGCGGTCAATGGTGTATGTTTAACAGTCATATCTTTTAATGAACAGGAGCTTACGATGGATGTCATGCCTGAAACGGTAAAGGCAACAAATTTACAGCAGCTCGCAATTGGAGATCCGGTAAATTTAGAGCGCGCTATGTCAGCGAATGGGCGATTCGGTGGTCATTTTGTATCTGGGCATGTAGACGGAGTAGGGAAAATAGTACGCAAGCGGCCGTTAGCAAATGCAGTCTATATTGATATAGAACTATCAAAGGAGTTAACGAGTTTCTGTATTCCAAAGGGCTCCATCACAATTGACGGAACGAGCTTAACACTCTTTCATGTCGAGAAAAACGGTGTCACAGTATCGTTGATACCCCACACGTACAAGGAAACAATTTTAGGTATGAAGAAAATTGGTGATCTCGTCAATATAGAAACTGATTTAGTAGGAAAATACATTTTACATCAACTTAAGTATGGTCAGGAACCGCCGACCATTACAAAAGGCTTCTTAGCACAAAACGGTTTTTAATCAACAAGGAGGTGGCGAAATTGCTACATTCGATTGAAGAAGCAATTGAGGATTTAAAGCAAGGAAAGATAATTATTGTAGTAGATGACGAGGATCGGGAAAATGAAGGGGACTTACTAGCACTTGCGGAATTTATGACCCCTGAAACGATTAACTTTATGGCTACCTATGGAAGAGGTCTTATATGTACGCCCATTTCCCAGCAGCTCGCACAAAAATTAGCATTAAACCCTATGGTTAGTGTGAATACAGATAATCATCAAACAGCATTTACCGTTAGTATTGATCATGTTGACACAACAACTGGAATTAGCGCCTTTGAACGGGCAATGACTATACAGAAAATGCTCGAACCACAAGCAAAAGATGCGAATTTTCGTAAACCAGGCCATGTATTCCCACTAATAGCAAAGGAAAATGGAGTATTAGAGCGTAGGGGACATACGGAAGCTACAATAGATTTGGCAAAGCTTTGTAATAGCGTTCCTGCCGGAGTTATATGTGAGATTATGGGCGACGATGGCAAAATGCTACGCTTTAATGATCTCGTTAAATATGCAGCACAACATCATTTGAAAATGATTTCAATTGAAGCATTGGCAACATATCGTCAACAAATAATGGAAGAAAACACAGTGACTATATAAAAAGGCTTATCACCAAAAGTTGGGGGAAGTTCATTTTAAAACGTATACCATGTATATAGTTGATCTTCGCTACGACTGGGCGACTCCTTGGGGATTAGCAAATAGAGGAACGAAGGCTAAGACCATCACATCCTGTGATAACGCCTTCGTGACCAACATCGTGCCGCTGACGCTACGTTAGCACTACGCTTTCGCGCAAAAAATATCTGTTGGCCCGAGACCATGGAGCGAGCTTTGCGAGTGAAGCGGGTCATCGGACACCCCCAGGAAGCTCTGCTCTGCGCGAAAGCAAAGCGGCAGCAACAAATGTTTTATCTGTGCGAAAGCAAAGCGGCAGCAACAAATGTTTTATCTGTGCGAAAGCAAAGCGGCAGCAACAAATGTTTTATCTGTGCGAAAGCAAAGCGACAGCAACAAATGTTTT
>NZ_JBNNUW010000004.1:0-24061 GCF_050280125.1 Lysinibacillus sp. NPDC093692 | reverse complement strand
TTTATCTGTGCGAAAGCAAAGCGACAGCAACAACAAAGCACCCAGCCGGAACGGAAATCAACCACACGAAATGGTAATGAGCCATAAAAAAGGAGAAAAGAAAAATGGTTAAAACATTTGAAGCGCAATTAATTGGTACAGATTTAAAAATAGCAGTAGTAGTAGGTCGTTTCAACGAATTTATTACAAGTAAATTATTAGATGGTGCATTAGATGGTTTAAAGCGTCATGGAGTTGATGAGAATTCAATCGACATAGCATGGGTTCCTGGAGCATTTGAAGTTCCATTCATCGCAAAACAGTTAGCAGAAACAAAGAAATATGATGTAATTATTGGATTAGGGACGGTTATTCGTGGCTCAACAACACATTATGATTATGTATGTAATGAATCAGCAAAAGGAATTGCAAATGTGTCGCTAACTACAAATGTACCTGTTATTTTTGGCATTGTTACTACTGAAAATATTGAACAAGCAATTGAGCGCGCAGGGACTAAATCAGGAAATAAAGGCTATGACGCAGCAATGTCTGCTATTGAAATGGCTAATTTAAAGAAGATGATTGGATAAATATTACCTAATAATAGGGTGGGAATTTTAACGCTAAATTATTCTGACAAGCATTTTAAAAAGCGTATTTCCTTGAATATTTTTTAAAAGCATGGAGAAAATATCCGTAAGTGTATTTATGTTATTTTTCATAAATGTACTAATTTGGAGCTGGATCAGTAGGAGATGATAGATATTTCTTCAATGGAACAAGAGTTAAATTTGAAATCTTTGAAGTCACTATTTCAACGCTCTGCTGATGTAATATTCCAAGAGTATGTCTTTCGTCAACATAAAGTACACTTGATAAAATGCGATGCGATGATAAATGAGCGGTTACTGCAGACCGTTATTGTGCAACGAGTTCAATCTTTATTTACCGCAACTTCGGATGAATTGTTAGCGGAGCATATACAAAATCATTTACACATTCCCCGTCTTCAGAGAGTAACAAGTAAAGATGAGGCCATCACAAGAGTCTATAAAGGGCATGTTTTACTATATTTCGAAGATATGGATTTGCTGTATTCAAGTTATATCGCTAAAAAACCAAATCGAGAGCCTAAAGAAACAACTCTTGAATTAGTTATCAAAGGTCCGAGAGATGATTTTATTGAGGATGTTTTAATTAATATTGCTTTAATACGAAAACGATTACCGACTAATTCATTAAGTGTTGAGACATATGAGCTTGGCAAACGATCCAAAACAACCGTAGCTGTACTTTATTTAGAAGATGTCGTAAATAAAAACATGCTTGAGAAAATAAAAATGCAGCTCCAGCGAGTTGATGCAGATGTTATATTTAGCGGAGATATATTGATGGAAAGGATTGAGCAGAGCGATAAAATTCTGCCTAAACATGATTATACTGGACGTCCGGATTTTGCTGTCCAAGCTTTAAGTAGAGGGCGCATTATCATCGTAGTTGATGGAGTATCTTATGTGATTATTACACCTGCAAATGCAATGTTACTTTTTAAATCCGGTGAGGATAATGAACATCCGATTATTGTAAGTTCTATGGAGCGTTTACTGAGAATAGTTGCTATTTTAATAAGTGTACTTTTACCAGGTTTTTGGCTTGCACTTTCAACCTATCATCAAGAGCAATTGCCATTCATCCTATTGGCAACAGTCGTTGAATCAAGAACGGGGCTCCCATTTCCAACAATTCTTGAAATATTAATGATGCTTTTTATGTTTGAATTATTTCGGGAGGCAAATATACATCTACCCAATGTTATTAGTGGTTCCATAAGCGTTGTCGGGGGATTAATTATTGGAGATGCTGCGATTAAATCAGGTGTTACGAGTCCTTCCATGATTATCGTCATAGCTACATCAAGTATTGCAGCTTTTACACTCGTCAATCAATCAATTGTATCAGCAATGAGTATTCTCAGGATAATCATTGTTTTAGCATCTGCATTTTTGGGGTTATTTGGATTCTTCGTTTCGGTGTTTTTCATCCTTCTATATATTGCAAATTTACGAGTATTAGGTGTTCCATATTTAACTATGGGAGCGGATTTAAATTGGCCGGACATAAAAAAATCTTTAGTTCGCCTATCTCCTTCGGGTTACAGTAAGCGACCGAAATTTTTAAATGTTCAGGATGAAACAAAGACATCGAGTAGGAAAAAATAAATACTTCGAATGAAAAGATCAGGTTTTTATAGGCCTGATCTTTTTTTTATTTCCAAACAGACTCCCATTTCAACAATGAGAAAGTATAGCCCAAAAGTAGGAGGCGAAGGTTGATATAGTCAAAACGGGCTTGAGATGATAAACTAAGAACCAATATTCTTATTTAAAGTGGCGAAGAATCCTGAATCGTATTTTCGAACAGTGTGTTTAAGATGGATGTACAAGGGTAAATAGCCATTGTAGTTCAAAACTTCTAAGTTTCTTACTTCTCTTCATCTGATTTTCGGTAGGAAGAGCGATTCACTGCGCAAATAATGATCTTTAAACAACCATAAAAAAAGAAGTATATTGTAGTATAATAGGGTTGTTGGATATGAAATTGTTCCCTAGGTTGAAAGTATGAGATGATGATGTCAACTAACGACTAACAATTTTTATGTAATGCGAAAGCCAAGCTCAATTAAATTAAGATATTATTCATGTCAATAGATGAGGAAGTACCAGTTTGTATGAAAACACGAAAAATAAAACTAATTTTAATACTATCAACTCTCTTATTAGTATTGTTTACAAGTTTAAACATCTTTACATCCTATATAAAAATGAAAAAGACAGTAGAAGAGTCTATAGCTAACCAAAGTCTGGAAGCGGCTATTTCTATCGCATCTACTATTGATGTAGAGGCGTACAAACAATTTTTAGATAACCCCGAGGAAAATGAGTATTATTGGCAAATAAGAAGCTACTTAAATGATGCAAGAGTAAAAATAGGTGCTTTATTTGTTTATACATTAGATATTGAAAATCCGAAGGTATCTAAAGCAATGATCATGGGTTTACCAAGTGAAGTTAAAGGCTTTTATATCGGAATGGACTGTACAGTACCCGAGACACAAGTGCAAAAAGCTTATAATGGAGAAACATTTACAACAGACGTAATACAAGATTCTATATATGGCTCCTACTTAACTGTTGGTGCACCGATTAAGGATGAAAAAGAGGCGGTTATAGCATACATAGGAATTGATATTAGTGCAGACACATTAAATGACATTAAGGGAAAAGTAATCGAAGACAATCTTTTAATCTTTATTTTTAATGGTGTACTCATTTTAATGGTTACCGGCTCAGTTTTCTTCTTACAGAGATGGTATCAAAAAGAAGTAGCAGAAGAGGTTGAAGCGACAGAAGATACATATCAAGCGGAAATTAAAACTTTAATTACTTCCGTGTCCTCTTTAAGACATGATTTCACAAATCATATACAAGTATTACATGGATTTCTACAATTAGATGAACCTGATCAGGCAAAACAATATTTATCTTCATTGTCTAAAGAAGTTCATGATATAAAGTCTCTTAAATTAAATATTGATCATCCTGGCTTGTCGATTTTATTGCAAACAAAAAAACTAACGGCGCAAAATCATAATATTGATATGGATTTCACAGTCTCTCAGGATGCGTTTAATAAAATTAGAACAACGGATCTAATTAAAATCTTATCGAATTTAATAGATAATGCGATTGATGCTGCAAATGAATTATCGGAAGAACAACGTAAAATAACAATTTGCTGTGAAGCCGATGACACGCAATATAAATTACAGGTTACAAATACTGGACCAAATATTGTAGAAGCAGGGCAAATATTCAAGCGAGGATTTTCCACAAAGAAACCGGAAAATGGTAAAACAAGAGGGCAAGGCTTGTTTATTGTGAATGAAATAGTCAATAAGTACGACGGTCAAATTTCTATCGATTCATCAAAACATCTAGAGACAACCGCAATAGTAACCATTCCAATAAAGTAAATTTCGAAACTTCCTACAGAAAATTGTAGGAAGTTTTTTTATTTTTATTAATCTAAGTCCGCAACCGGCAAAGTAAAGGGGGGAGGGTTAATTGAAATATTTGCTAGTTATGCGAAATGCAGTTTCAACTATTACTTTTACATTTTTTGAGTCATTCATTTCATATAGTACTAATAATTGATGGTATTCTATTATGGAGGAGTTGAAATATTTGGATAAATCAATCCTTGATCTATTGAGAAAGGGTGGATTTGTTTTGTATGCAAGGCATGGTCAAGCAACTGTCGGAGTAGATCAGCCATATATAAATTTCCAAGATTGTGTTACGCAAAGAAATTTGTCTGAATTTGGGCGAAGGCAAGCCGTTTACTTTGGACAACTGTTACGTCATTTACAAATTCCGATTAGTTCACCAATAATCGTAAGTCCTTTTTGTCGTACAGTTGAAACGGCACAGCTCGCATTTCCTTATTCTTATATCCAAATTGACCCAATAGGTTATGGAATTTATAAATTGGGTGGAGCTATTCCTTTTATTGAAAAAAATAATATTTTATCAAATGTGCAATCAGCGTTAGAAAGAAAGCCATCGCAAGGAATGAATCAAGTGATCGTTGCCCATAGTTTTCCTGAAGATATTGGACTAGGGAAAATTTCAAACATGGGAATGGTTATTGTTAAGCCAAATGGTCCTGGAAATGGTTTTGAAATAATAAAAAAATTAACTTTAGAAGATTTATCACTTGTAAATTAACGTAGGGATGGGAGAAAAACATGAAAATAAAAACAGTCTCACGGTGCACGTTAAATGAAACTTTAAAAGCTTGGAATAAAGGCTTTGAGGGGTATTTTGTACAAATAGAAATGAATGAAGAGGTGTTTTTAAACCGACTCGTTGGGGAAGGATTATCCCCAGAGCTATCTATCGTCGCATTTGATCAAAGTAATGCTGTTGGCATTGTATTAAATGGCTTTAGACAAATAGGTGGTAAGAAAACCTCTTGGAATGGAGGAACAGGTATCTCTCCAGACTTTCGCGGTAAAGGTGTTTCTCGTGTTTTAATGGAAGAAACCATCGCCATCTATGAAAGAGAGAATGTGGAAGTTGCAACGCTGGAAGCTATAAAAGAGAATAAGGTAGCAATTGCGCTATATGAGAAGTATGGCTATACCATTACAAATCAATTGCTCTTTTTAAGTGGCGAATATGAAGCAAAAGTAGAGAAGCCAGTCGGAATTCATGTGGAAACTATTCGTCCAGAGCAGCTACCGCATTTATCTTTTTATCTGGAGGATGTTCCTTGGCAATGTAGCTGGCAAAGCAATAAACAAGGAGAAGCTAAAGTTTTTTATAATGAGAATAATGAAGCAATTGGCTATATGTTATATAAAACTGTATGGAATCAGGAGGGAGCCATAGACAGCATAGTACTTTATCAATTAGAGCTATTAGGGAATGGCAATGTTGAACATATTCCACACTTTATCGCAAGCATTACAAAACACAAAGTAAAACTGGGAACAGTTAACTTTTTAGTAAGTAATCCTGCTACGAGCTATTTGATGGAAAACGGGCTAGAAGTGAAGACGGAGCAAGTGCAAATGAAGAAGAAAATGGATTCGTAGTTTGCAAGATGAGAAGAGTCAATTTCGACGTGAAGCTAGGTAAAATGATGTTGCTTAAATTTGGGGAGTTATAGATGTGAAGAGTTATAAATTGAACCGTAATTGTTCCAAGTAGTTATAAAAAGAAGGTGTTATTAGTTATAAGGAAAATACTTATATGTAATTTACTAATATTGGTGTTGGTAGGTTGTACACCGGCTATAAATACCACTCCTACTGCGAAATCTATTCTTACAGAACATTCTCAAGCGGATATTCTTCAATATAATAATTTGATTTACATTAATACTACAAGCTTGGAATCGATGAAACAATTAGAATATACGAAATGTGAGATTATTGGGGAAATTATTAAAACTACAAATTCCTCTAAAAATTTCAACGATTTTTATGCTACTAAATTGGAAAGTGGAACAAAGATTTTCTCAACAAATGATAATAATACTGATACAATCATTGTAGATTTAAATGGGCAATATATACTTTATACAGTTTTGCTTGAGGGCTAGGTTGTAAACAATTGAAAATTCCAGTATACTAATCCGATAAAGAATGTAAATAAAGGATGAATTTAAATGACATTTGAAGAAATTTTACCTCGCTTAAAGGCGGGCGAAAAAGTAATTCGTAAAGGTTGGGGCGGTGCCGAATTATATGTGAAGCTTGTTGGACAAAGCGAACATGATGGCGAGACTTTGAATCCTTATTTTTTAATTAATGTACGCGGTGAGGGCTATACAATGTTCACACCGACAGTCTGTGATTTATTAGCGGAAGATTGGATAATTGTCAATTAATCGAAAGGAGCCATCTCAAATGAGGTGGTTTCTTTGTTTTTAGAGGAGAGAGATCAATGACGTTCGAAGAATATATGGGCAAAACGATATTTGTGACGGGGGCTAGTTCAGGTATTGGTCAAGCTCAAGCTATTGCATTTTTAGAAAATGGGGCAAACGTATTCGGGTTTGATTTAGATGAGCAAGGGTTAGGAAAACTATATCACCAATACCCTGAACAATTTGCCTATAAAGTAGGTAGTGTATGTAATAAGGACGATGTAGAGCAAGCATTTGAAGCTGCAATTTCAAAATTTAAGCAGGTAGATATTTTATTAAATACCGCAGGCGTTTTAGATGGTTTTGCAAAAACACTCGATACAGATGAGACGCTTTGGGATAAAATTATGAATACCAATGTTAAGGGAACTTTTTTTGTGACGAATACGGTATTACCCCATATGGTAAAACGAAAATCAGGCGTCATTGTTAATATGGCATCTATTGCAGGGCTTGTTGCTGGCGGTGGTGGTGCAGCGTATACAACATCTAAACATGCGATTGTCGGCTATACGAAGCAGTTAGACTTAGATTATTGTCGTGAAGGAATTCGCGCAAATGCCATTGCACCTGGGGCCATTCAAACACCGATGAATAAGGCAGATTTTGAAGGTGATGGGGAAATGGCCAAATGGGTCGCTAATGAAACGCCTGCTGGACGCTGGGCACAACCACATGAAGTAGCGAATTTAACACTTTACTTAGCAAGTTCGGCTGCTGATTATATTCATGGAGCTATTATGCCAATCGATGGTGGCTGGCTAACGAAATAAGATTGTTCAATCATAAATTCTTCTGATATAATACGCAGGTAAGCAAAAATCTGCTTGCACTACGGCACTTCAGATAGGGCGAAAAGCTCTCTTCCTTTGGTCGTAGTTATTACTAAAATAGCGGATGTGCTATTTTACAAAGGAGAATAAAATTGAATACATCTATTGTAAAAGATTCAAGCCGTACTTCTGTAACCGAGCTTACAAAGACGGCACTTGTTGCAGCTTTATATGTGGCTGTAACTGTTTTATTGTCAGTCATAAGTTTTGGGGCAGTTCAATTACGTCTATCGGAGATGTTTAACTACCTGGCCCTCTACAATAAACGCTATGTAGTAGCCGTGACTCTAGGAGTAGTACTCGCAAATTTCATGTCACCAACGTGGATATTAGATGTACCCATTGGTGGAATTGCGACATTCCTCGTTTTAGTTCTTTGCCGAAGATTAACGAAAAATATAACAAATGATCTTGTGAAAATGGTTATAACTGCATTGATTTTTGCTATATCAATGTTCACCGTTGCAGGACAATTAACAATTCTCTATGATTTTCCGTTTTGGGCAACATGGTTTACGGTTGGAATTGGAGAGCTATTGTCAATGACTGTTGGTGGTATGACTATTTATTTATTAAATAAAAAAATTGATTTATCGAAATAATTTTATGCATAAAAAGTGAGTCTTTTTTATGAAGTAAGGGTGCTCAGTTTTGACCACAATCTTACCTAGTACACCTTGGGCCGAGTTCATCAGCTCAAATACTTCCGCCTGAATCAGACAATATAAACCTCATCGCCCGGATTCTTACTGGTATATTCCAGCAAAAGATCCGGGCGATGATTTTTTTCGAAGAGGATCACGACTTCCAGTTCTTTAGCAATATTCCGCAGCCGTTCGTTAAACACTTTTGGACCCAGCGCCTCCACAAATTGCGCATCACTAAACCTACCTTTTTCATGAATCTATGTCCACGTTATCCTAAATTTTAGTGCTATAGTTTGTCTTATTATTGTTCATCAACTTGATTACCTATGCCAGTATAGACCAGACATTCATAGAAACAGTCGGAGGCCAAATGAGCTGTGCCAACAAGAAGGGACTCCTCTTATGGTCCATGAAGCACCACCTGAGGAGTCCCTTCTGTGAAGAAGTTATTTTAGCCTCTCTCTTAAGATTATAGGGTAGGTGTTACCACATCTAATGAGAAAGGTTCGGATAAAGCTGCTTTTTTAGCATTTACATTATCCGGTTTCGATAGAACGTAGAGCTTATAAGACCCAGGTGTCGTTAAATTAAGCTTGATGGTTTCCCCAGAATACTCTTTAGAAACTGTATTAATCATATAATTCGAATTAAGATTATTTACACTAAAATCCGTTACAGTACTCGGAACTGCATAAATCTCGTACCCACTAATATTTCCCATGTTGCTCGGTGTACTAAATGTGAGTGTAATTTCGTTAGCTCCAGGAGTAGCATTTGTAATCGTAGCTGGATTTACAGCTGTATCAACTGGATTTGACTTGAGTGTCACCGCGTTAGATGGCGTTGACAACGCATTGGCTCCCACCTTAGCAACTGTAAGTACTTTAGCAACATACGAGGTTCCTGCTTTGATTGGATCGCCAAAGGCGTCATTTGATACCATCAAGGTTTGTCGGATGTTGTTATTACCATTGGGTTTAATGATGGTATACAAACTGATATTTTGAATTGATTCTGCACGCTGTTTAGTGAAAGTAGAGGCCTGCCCCTCTGGAATCAGAAACACTCTATACTCTAATACATTCTGCTCATCACTAACCTTCGTAAAGCTTACCTCGATATCAGTAGAGTTACTACTTCCTTTAGCATCCAAAGATACTGATCCTACTTCATCAACTTTTGCATTATTAACCAGTTTAATAACATCAGAAGGACCGGACAAGTTATACATTCCCTGGGAGCTTCCCGTACCTACTGACAATACATACACTCGATATTCTGTATCATTTTTAATCTGTTGGTTCTCAGTATCTTTATCACCAGCTTTCAAGATCGCACTATACTGACCTTTACTTATACTAGTATAAGAAGTAGCTTTAATGGCTTCATTTAAGCCAAAGCCATTCGCCTTTGACACAGGGACAACCAGAATACGGTAATTACTTAAATTCGATTCATCGGAAGGCTTCGTGAACAATACTTGTAAATCTCGGCCATCTCCATTATCACCAACATCGCTTGCTTTAACATTGCTTACCGCTTGAAGGGCTTTGTTCTTACTAAGCTTGATTCCCGATGCAGAAGATAGAGCATTTGGGATTGAAGAATTTCCATTCGCTACAGTCAATACATAGACACTGTAGCTTGTGCCTTCCGTAATGGAATTACCGCGAACATCTCGAGCCCCATCTAACGTTCTAGTTACTGATTTATTTCCGCCCTTGCTCTCTGAGATGTAATAAGAGCTGCTATTAGCTTGCGATAGGCTGAAACTGCTGTACTCCGCTGTAGGGACAATCAAAATGCGATATTGATTGACATTTGTTTCATCGGAAGGTTTCGTGAACGATACCTGTATATCACGGCCATTTCCATAATCACTTACATCAGTAGCATTCAGACTAGATACAGCCTGCACATTGATGTTTTTACCGAGCGTAATCGTAGACGTTGGCGAGGACAGCACATTGCTACCGGAATAATTGCCATAGCCTACCGAGAGAACATAGACACGGTAGCTAGTTCTATCCGTGATATAATTGCCGCGCACATCCCGAGTATTTCCCGAGAGCGTCAGCCCATAATTGTTATTTCCTGACTTGTTCACAGTCGTATAATTACTGCTGGATACATTATTAGCATCCGACAGACTGAAGCTACTGTAATAAGTTGTTGGCACAACCATGACGCGATAGTGACTAATATTAGACTCATTTGCCGCTTTAGTGAAAGAGACATAGAGATCACGACCGTCGCCATAATCATTCACATCGCTGGCATTGAGATTCGATACTGCACCAACATTGCTACTATATAGTGTAATCGCATTGGAAGCCGACGATAATACGTTATTCCCTGAGTTTTTAGCTACGGCCATAACGAATACACGATAGCTGACCCCATTCTGAATGGCATAACCGTCTGTATCTCGAGCCCCTGAAGAGAGAACTTGAGAAATATTGTAGCCCGTCTTGTTCACTTGTGTGTAATTAGAGCTGGACAGACTGTTCGCCTTCGTCAATGTAAAGTTCGAATAGTTGTTTGCTCTTACAACAAAGATCCGGTATGCGCTAATGTTAGACTCATCGGATGCTTTGTTAAAGCTAACCCGCAGATCACGTCCATCCCCATAGTCATTGACGTCATCAACTTGAGTAATAACCGGAATAGGCAATGTATTCGCACTAAGCGTTACTGAAGATGAAGCAGAAGACAACTTATTACTAGCTGAAATAGTGTTGCTTACAGACAGAACGAACGCTGTATAAGGGACGCCGTTTTTAATATAATCACCGGAAGAGTCGCGCGACGAAGAAGTCAGAGTTCCTGTCAACGTGCCGCCATTGCTTCCCGATTTATTGACTGTCGTATAGGATTTACTAGTTAAATTATTCGCGCTAGAAAGGCTG
This sequence comes from Lysinibacillus sp. NPDC093692, assembly GCF_050280125.1. Lineage (NCBI taxonomy): Bacteria > Bacillati > Bacillota > Bacilli > Caryophanales > Bacillaceae > Lysinibacillus > Lysinibacillus sp. NPDC093692. Next base: position 13,195 of record NZ_JBNNUW010000004.1, on the reverse strand, counting down.
AAATTGTTAGCATCCTTAGTCTTTACGATAAACACACGATAATTCGAAATATTATTGTCACTTTGTGGACGAGTGAAGCTAACCGAGATATCGCGTCCATCTCCAAAATCGCTAATATCGTTAATTTTTACATTTGTTACCTCTGTAACCGAAGACATGTTCGTTAAGGTAATCTTCTGAGAAGATTTCGATAATACGCTGGAATAAGAACCTTTTCCAACTGCAAGTACATACGCTACATAAGGCTCGTCATTTCTAATATAGTCTCCGTCCACATCCCGCGAACTTTGAGTTAATATTATGGAACGATCCGAGCCAGTAGGTGATACTTTCGTATAATTTGAAGCGGAGACCTTTAGGGCCGACGCCTGATTAAAGCTTTTTGAAGCCTTCACAACGAGAACCCGGTAATGATCCACAAGTGATTCAGTAGACGATTTGGAGTAGGTAACCTCCAGGTCTCGCCCATCTCCTTGATTTCCAATATCTCTAACCGACACATAGCTCGCTGGAGAAATACTGATATTGCTCGGAGTGTCAGATTTAATAGATACGATCTGATTATACGGGTTCCAGTCTACATCCTGACCAAGCGCTTCACTAACAAAGCGTACTGGCACCATTGTTCTGCCATTTATTATCTGTGCTGGTACATCAAGCGTAACTCTCTCGCCATTAATAGTGGCTACCTTCGATTTGATCTTGAGAACTACCGTTGTACCTCCTTTAATCCCAGTAACGGTTTGATTCTTTCGATCCCAATCTACGTTTGCATCCAATGCCTCAAAGATTGCTCTAAGCGGCAGCATGACACGCCCTTGAACCATCACAGGCGGCTGGTCGGTCTTTAATTGAACCCCGTCCACATAAATAGTGATGGCCCTTGCCGCTTGAGCAGTTACTGGCTGCAGCAATATCGGTACAATAAGTATCGCTGCAAGAAACAAAGTCCATATTTTCTTCATAAATTCCACCCCTTCCGATACCCTTATATTAATCTGGCAATGATAAATATCATTGTATAATTAGTACGCACCAATAGGTGAAAAAGTTTCGTATTTTTACCTATATAAGAAAATTTAACCTGGAAGGTGATTCCACATTGGCCTTATTGGGCGTTTTCCTATATGAAATAATAAAAGTACCTTCGTCGTGTCTTTCTCGACGTATTTTTCATAATACGAATGGAGAAGAATACATTTCTATGATTATAAAACGAATCGTAATGTAGGGATGATGACTTTCTTCATATTATGGGGGTCAAGTATACGAGGACAGACTACCGCCGTTGAAAGCGCTGGCTATTATCTCGGTCAAGCAGGTTCAAGAACAATAGCAATTCAGCTGTAATTAAAAAGCTTGTCGCAATGATTAGCGACAAGCATTGCCGAGGAGTACAGTTTAAAATCCGACGCACTTTTACCGTTTTATTCCACTGTTACTGATAGCTCCTTCACAAGGAGGGAAGGGGAGCCGTACCCATCTGGTAGGAAGAAAAGCTCTGAGCTAATTTCTTCGATAGTATTTAAGAACTTAAAGAAGTTTCCGGCTATAGTCATTTGCTTCACAGGTGATGCAATTTTGCCATCTTGAATATGGAAACCTTTAGCTGCGACTGAAAAATCACCAGAAACCGTATTCGTTCCTGAGTGAAGGCCAGCTAATTCGGTAATAAGTACTCCTTCAGAGACTAAGGCGATTAACTCCTCTTGTGATCGATTACCTGGTGAAATATATAAATTTTGAGGTGCGATTGATAAAGTGCCTTTGTAAGAGTCTTTATGTGCATGTCCGCTCGTTTTGCAGCCTTCCTTCTTTGCCGTTTTTCTATTATGCAATAGTGTTTGCAGTGTTCCGTCTAAAATGATCGCCTGCTCCTTTGTTGCAACACCTTCACCATCAAAGCTTGCTCCTGATAAAGCTTCAGGATGGAATGGGGCATTCAGTAATGTCAAAGCATCTGACGCCACTTTTTGTCCGACTTTACCTTTTAATAAAGATTGATCTTTTTGTGCATTTTCTGCAGACAATATAGGCATAAAAGTACTTAGTAAAGATGCTGTCGCATCTGAGCGTAGGATGATTGGATATTTTCCAGATGGAATCGATTTTTCACCTAGGTTTGCAAGTGCTTCTTCGGCTGCTGCTTTGGCAATTTCATCAGCATTGAGGGAATGAAAATCACGAGTCATTTTCAAATAACTACCCGTTTTCAGTTCCTCTCCTTCTTTGACCACTGTGGAAAGGTAGATGACTAGACCATTCTCCTTATGTGATAGAGAAAGATTTTTACTATTCGCTAATGAACGTTCAGTAGTATATTCTTGAAGAAAACAGTAATCAAGCGTTACAATGCGCGAATCGTAGGCACGGATTTTTTGTTCAATTAAAAGTAGTAGCTCGATTTTTTCAGGAATCCCGATTGACTCTAATTCTTCATTGTAAAATTCATGTGGCGTGTATTCATTATTGCCTTCAAAAATATCTATGCCCTCATCTTCATCTAGAACGTCTGCATTTGCTTTTACACTGTTGATTAAAAAGGAAATAGAATCATCGTCTAGTTTCTCTGTATAGGCGTACCCCATTTTTCCGTTATGCAGCCCACGTAGACTTAGACCCCCATCCTCAGACGTTTCATAGCTATCAATCTGTCCTTCGTAAAGCATACATTGAAAAGAGCTTTTTCGTTCGAAATAAACTTCAGTCTCTGTAAAACCGGCTTCTATCGCCTGATCTAGTAGTTTTTCTTGATATTCAGCAATATTCATCAATTATTCCCCCTTTGTTCCTCCAACTGTCATTTCGCTAACACGAATCATCGGCTGACCAACATTGACAGGAAGACTACCACTAATGGATCCGCACATGCCAGCACCGTGCGCAAGATTATTACCAACACGATCAACTAGCTGCAATGTTTTTGCTCCGTTACCTATAAGTGTTGCACCACGTACAGGATGATCGATTTTTCCATCCTTCACAATATAAGCTTCCATAGCCGCGAAGTTATAGTCACCTGTTGATGGATTTACTTGCCCGCCACCCATATATTTTGCATAAATACCATATTCGGTAGATGCAATTATTTCATCAGGTGTAGAAGTGCCTGGCGCGATAAATGTGTTCGTCATTCGGGATGTTGGATTGAAACGATAAGATTGGCGACGTGAAGATCCAGTTGGTTCAGCATTCATACGGCGCGCATTAAATTTATCAATCAAGTAGCCTTTTAAAATTCCATTTTCAATTAAGATGTTTTTTCGCGTTTTTTCCCCTTCATCATCAATGTTAAGGGAACCCCATTCGTTTGGAAGTGTGCCATCATCAATATATGTAACAATGTCAGGGGCAACTTTTTCACCAAGACGATTTGCAAAAACGGAATTGTTTTTCGCGACGGCTGTAGCCTCAAGTCCATGACCACAAGCTTCATGGAATATAACACCGCCGAATTCATTATCAATGATGACTGGGAATTTTCCGCTAGGACATTCATCGGCATGAAGCATCGTGACCGCAATACGTGCAGCTTCACCAGCATAGTGCTCTAGATCTAGATTTTCGATAAATTCAAAGCCTGCATGTGCGCCAGGACCGTAGGAGCCAGTTTGCGTTTCTTTGCCCTCGGAGGCAGTTGCCTGGATAGTAAGTCGACTATAAATACGCGTATCTTCTACAAATTTTCCTTCTGAGTTGGCGATTAAAACATGCTGCTCATCGTCAAGATACCGAACTTTAACTTGACTGATACGTTCATCATAATTTCTAGCAATGTCATTAGCCTTCCGCATGATTGTTGCTTTTCTAGCATGAGCCACACTGTTTGGTAGGATGATAATGTTATGAACAGGTGTAATAATTTCTTTTTTTAGTGGTTGAATAGTTCCGGTAGCGCCGCCTTTAATAGCAAGTGCTGCTCGTTTTGCTGCTGCTAGTAAGCCTTCCTCTGAAAAATCGTTTGTGTACGTGTAGATGCTCTGAAGACCGGAAAAAATGCGTATACCAATACCAAAGTCACGACCTGAAATACTTTGTTCAATTTTTCCACTTAGCAATGTACATTCATTGACAAACTTATCCTCGATGAAAACTTCGGAAAAATCGCCACCTGTTGAAAGGGCAGCTTCAAGTACATTTTCAATAACTGATTGTTTTATCATATTTTTTCCTCCTTTTATCAATTATACCAATCAATAGGAATATTCAGTGTTCGTATATTGGGATTAAATCTAGTGAAATTTATCACGTAAATTAATATATATTCTAATTGAGACGTTTTATGATAGGAGCGTTGGTAGGTAGGGCATATTTTTAATGAACATCTACACGAAAATCAAAAATTAATTATAATTTACTGCTTCTATCACCAAACTAATGGAAAATCAGAGGAAGGTGATGGAATGAAGCAGCAATATAATGCAGGGGATATTGTTTATATTTTTTATCGTCATCCATATTTTCAAGAAGTTGCGAACATACAGGAAGCGGCAGTTGTGAATAATCCGGATCACCCAAATGAACAGGCGCTTTTTCTATTTGGGACTTATTATCCGATAACAAACGATATTCTAATATTTACAAGCGAAATGGCAGCTGTGCAAGCTTATCATCAGTATTTTCACTGATAAAGGTTATGAAATGGAATTATTTTGTAGCGAGAGAAACTAGTTATAATTAATAGGTTTTTTCTCTAAATTTTAATACTGCGGAATCTCTTAGCTTTTTCCCAATTTCATTAAATTCCTTGGAAGCCTCAACCTCCATCGCATCTCTTATGCAACAATATCTCATTCTTATCTTTTGAAATGGATACTAATAGTTCTGCTACCTATTTTGTCTGTATAATCCCAGTTTTGATGGTAACGCTAAGCCGAGATAGTCATTCAAAAAGGGGAGAATCTATTTGTACTCATTTCAACCGAAATGTTTGTCGGAGCATGAAGAGCTTGAGGTTGTTATGCTTTGTGCACCATCAAAATTAGATGTAACAGATTTAACAATAGCTGAAAATGTAGGGTGGAGTGCTACTGTCAATCACGTAAAAGCAATGGAGAATTTCATGGAATTAAAGACGACGCTAGAAAATGAAGGTGTCAAGGTTATTGATTATTCGAAAGAACTAACAAATGGTGAGAAAACAGTAAGTGAGCAGCTTATTAATAGGTACTTTGTACGCGATCTAGCCTGTGTTTTGGGAAATAGGATTTTCCTTGGAGAGGCGGGAAGCTCGCTAAGGCGACCGGAGTATCCACATGCGCACTCATTATTAGATAAATGGTTTCCAGCAAAAAATTTAAAAGTGAAACAACCTTCTACTGCTTTAGAATGTGGAGATGTAATGATTTTAAATAGGGATGCAGTGCTTATTAATATTGGTATGAGAACAACGTTAGAAGCTGTAGAAAGTATGAAGGATCACATCTTCCAAGAAGGATTTACAGAAATCGCGATTATTGATTTGCCGAGACGATCCGATACACTTCATTTAGATATGAATTGTAATGTGACAAACGCTAATCTAGTAATCGCTAAAAACTTTATGCGTTATTTTCCTGTACAGGTGTTAACGCCTCAAACAATTCGTTTCGAAATGACCGAGCAATTTTTAAATCATCATGGCTTTGATGTCTACTGGCTTGAAAAATATAATACAATCCCTGATATCAATTTTATCAATCTTAATCCCGAAACACTGTTGATTAGTAAACAAGCAACGAAGCAGCAATGGACGAAACATCCACTGTTACAAAAAAAGAACTTAATAGAAATTGAAGTCACAGAACTTGAAAAAGGCGGTGGTGGCATTCGTTGCATGACATTGCCATTGTTAAGAAAGTAAGCAAAAGGCAGGAGGGCTGATCAAAATGACATCTAAAACAAGTAAAGGAAGGTTGTCTTGGTGGCAACTTTCGCTTCTCGGTATAGGTTGTACATTAGGAACAGGATTTTTCCTTGGGACAAGTATGGCCATTCATAAAAGTGGTCCTGCTGTTTTAATTCCTTTTTTGTTAGCGGCGATTGCTACGTACATTGTCTATGATGCTCTTGTTAAGATGTCAGTTGACAATCCAGATAAGGGATCATTTCGTACTTATGCAAAGCAAGCTTTTGGAAATTGGGCAGGATTTAGTAATGGCTGGATTTACTTGATTTCTGAGATGCTTATTATGGGCAGTCAATTGATGGCGCTGGGTATTTTTACAAAGCTTTGGTTTCCAATACTTCCATTATGGAGTGCTGCATCTATTTATGCAGCACTTGGATTAGCCGTTATTCTTATGGGCATGAAGGGCTTTGAAAAATTTCAAAATATTTTTGGGGCGTTAAAGGCTGCAGCAGTTGTCATGTTTATATTAGTAGCGGTTGTATTAATAATAAAAGGATTTAATACGGAAACTACTACACTCGATGCGCTGTATGCAAATTACGAAGAATTTTTCTCTAAAGGTGTGAAAGGGATTTGGCTTGGACTGCTATACGCTTTTTATGCATTTGGAGGAATTGAGGTTATGGGTTTAATGGTCATTGACTTAAAAAATCCTAAAGAAGCGCCGAAAGCTGGAAAAGTGATGATTATTGCTATTACTGTCATTTTTATAATAGCTATTATGCTTGCCTTGGCACTTGTTTCTTGGAAGGACTTTACTATTGAGGAAAGCCCATTTATTACAGCGCTTAATGGCTATCATATACCTTTTTTTGCAGATATTTTTAATGGTGTTTTAATTATTGCAGGTTTTTCAACAATGGTAGCCTCTTTATACGCGGTCATAACGATTCTTATTACACTCGCAGAGGATCACGATGCTCCAGCTTCTCTAGCGAAGAAGGGGAAAATGAAGATTCCATTTCCTGCATTTCTCTTTTTAGCTAGTGGTTTAATCGTAACGATTGTTATAGGATTCCTCATGCCAGAAAAGATATTTGAATATTTGGTTACAGCTGCAGGCTTAATGCTAATTTATAACTGGCTCTTTATATTAGTGACCTATATGAAGCTAATGGACCTGTCAAAGTGGGAGTATGTGAAGAATGGAATAGGGATGTTACTCATTGCGGTGACAGTGTCTGGAACGTTAGGGGAAAAAACAAGCAGACTCGGTTTTTTCGTGAGCCTGCTTTTTATCATCTTAATAGGGGTTGCGACTTGGATTGTAATGAAAAGGCAAAAACAAGGTAAGGAAGCTTAATGTTCTTTGTTCTGTGGAAAAATCAGAGAATTTTGCATACGTAAAAAAGGACATTTTGATGGACTAACATTATCATCGCTTAAAAAATACTGCTTCCATTCATTACTTCCTTCTTGCCCATACCATTTTAAATCAGGATGGGCAGGGATATCATCGTATTCGTTAATGCGTTGCCGAATAAGTTTCTTTAATTTTCGACCAAATGCAGTAGAGTCGTTTATTTCTTCAAATATCCAGCGTGGCTGGAATGCCATTAATAAAGTAGAGAAATGACGACTCTTTCTTAATTTGTGTGCGGGCGTTGCACAAGATACAAAATAAGGCTCACCGTTAAAACAAAATTCCCATTCATTATGTGATGGATCGGTTGGAATTTCCTTTGGCCAATCAATTTCATCGAATTTAGTTAAATTGTTTAAAACTGACCAAAATAAATTATTATAATCCGCAACGTCGAATTTATGCATCTCATTGGGCGTTTTGAAGAAAATGGTATGTGTTGTATAGTTGCCGAATGTTTGACAGTGCTTATTGTATTCCTTTAAGCAAAGTGCTAATGTCTTTATCGATTGTTCCTCTCGTGGATCTCCGATAAAACTGTAGCGAAGATGGTTCGATAAAAAACCTTTTCTTGCTGGAATACAGGGGAACGTATTTGCTTCATCTGCAACCATGGCAGCGAAGTCGATATATGCTGACTGTTGCCATAATGGAAGTGTTTCAAAATGTTCTTCGATCCACTTCTTGTCTAACACTGCTACTTCCACTTGAGTCTCCTCCTTCTATACATCCTTATATTATTAAATAAAGTGGGGATGAGTGACGATGTATAGGCATTAACGTTTTTTAAATAGGCTTATTACCATAACATGTGGTTGGTTTCCATTCCGGCTGGACGCTTTGTTGTTGCTGTCGCTTTGCTTTCGCACAGATAAAACATTTGCTGCCGCTACGCTTTTGCACAGAGCAAAGTTTCCTGGGGGCGTCGGGGCAACAGGTTGTTGGTCATGAAGGTGTTATTACAGGGTGTGATGGTTTTAGCCTTCGTTCCTCTATGAGCCGCCCAGTCTCCACTCCAATCAACTTATATGCATGACATACGTTTAGCAAAATGTCATCCTTAAATTCCGATGTGAATCAATTTATTAGAAATCATTTATATGGCTAAGTACAATAACGTGTGTCCTTTGGCATGGTACTTAAATTTTCAGCAACAACTGGTCTATGCGAAAGAGAAGTGGTGGCACAAAGCAGGGAAGAGGCTTGATGCTTACCGGCAGGAAAGCGAGTGGCGTGTAGCGGAAATCCTCCCTCTATAACGCCATAACATTCTCAATGGTTTTTTTGCCATTTTATCTTTCAGCATTAAAAAGGAGTAGTCCCGATCATAGGGCAACTCCTTCCCGTTGTTGAAGACTAGTATGTTAATGAAATTAAGTATGTCCCTCCAGCAAAACGAGTGGTTGATTTCCGTTCTTCGATTGAGCGTTTTGTAGCTGCCGCTTTGCTTTCGCTACAGAAAACATTTGTTGTTGCTGTCGCTACGCTTTTGCACAGAGCAAAGTTTCCTGGGGGCGTTCAGTCTCCATTCCAATCAACTTATACGCATGACATACGCTTAGCAAAATATGATTCCTGATTTTTAGTAAAAAGTAAATTAATAGTTTCAATTTTATTTATCATAGAAAACATGATTAATGATATGATATAGTCCTAATATTTCAATTAATTAACATAAAGAGTATTTATTTAGTGTAAAAAAATTAAGAAGTTGAAAAAAATCCAAGAAAGGATGATCAGGCATTTGATTTCAACTAATATAAAATTAACAAAGCGTATGTTAAGGATTATAAAGAATGCGGAAGAAGAAGCTTCCTCCTCACAGCAAAAATTGTTACGCCCAATTCATTTCCTGCTTGCTTGTTTCAAAGAAAAAGAGGGGGCACTTGGTGAATTAGTATTAAAATGTACTATCGATGAAGCGTCTTTAAGAAACTTGGTGAATGAATTTCATCAAAAAACAGAAATGAAAGTTACTAGCCATAGCTTATTTTCTATTCCAATATCAAATGATGTTTTAACAGTATTGGAACAAGCGATTTGCTATATGCGAAACTATAACCAGGTTTATTTAAATGAAGGTCACTTTCTTAAAGCTCTTATCAAGACGAAAATGCTTGAGGAATTCGTTTCAGAAGAAGATACGAAACTGATTTTAAAGCTTGCTACGACTTCGCGGGATATGGTTACTCATCTTCGCCATTACAATTTCCACGATGCGATTTCTACTAATATTCGTAGAGTCAACCGAGATGATAAAAACAAGCTTATTCATTTTGTAGAAAGTCATTTTTCGCAAGAGTGGTCAGAAACGATTAAAAGTGCATTTTTAAATATTACACCTTCCATATATGTAGCTTTTGATGATAGAGGAGATCTTGTTGGATTTGCTGGATTTGACATTTATCAAAATAAAAAATGTTATTTTGGCCCAATGGGTGTAGCGAAAACTAATCGGGTGAAGGGGATAGGATATTCCCTCCTTCATCATTGTTTAAAAGATATGAATGAGTTGGGGTATGAATATGCAATTATCGGAGGAGCGGGTCCAATCGAGTTTTATGAACAAGCTTGTAAGGCTGTTGTCATTCCTGCTACCGATTTTTAAGGAGATAAGAGATGAATATAGTTCAAGCAAACACTATTTCTCCAGCTATTAGAAAACTACTTTCATTTGCAACTTCGGATAAAAAAGTTCAACAAGAGTATGAAAAATATATACTTTTATCGAATAGGACTTTATATAGCTTTGAATCCGAAGGTGAAATAATTGGTTGTATTGGTATAGAACAATTCAATTTATCAAAGTGTGAGATTAAACATATCGCTGTATTAACTGATCAAAGAGGTAAAGGCATTGGCAATAAAATGATTAATTATATAGCAAGTAAGTACTCATCAATTGTTGCTGAAACGGATTGTGAGGCTGTAGATTTTTATCGTCGCTATGGTTTTTTCATAACTAGCCTTGGGGAGAAATACCCTGGTGTGGAACGCTTTTTATGTCAATATAATAAATAATGAAAAAACCTGCAATGCTTTTCTTATAGTGAAAAGCATTGCAGGTTCTTTTTATATTTTTGGATTAAAGACCTTTTCGTCAAGAATGTTTAATGCTTGATGAATGTCCACTAAATCATTTGTAGATACATGTTGGATAAGCTGCTGAAAGCGCTCTTCTATACAGGAGAATGCTTCCTCCATTATTTTTTCTCCTACTTCTGTCAGGCAAATATAGTGCTTTCTTCGATCCTCAGTATCGCTAATTTTTTCAATAAACTTTCTTTCCTGTAGTTTTCTTAATTCACGGCTTGTATTAGGTAAGGACATATGCTGGCAATCACTAATTTCTGTAGGTGTAACTGGCTGGCTTACCTTTATATATTCTAAAATTTTATATTGTACAGGTGTAATGTTATCGATTTTAACGTTTTGGGTTAGTTCGTGCGTTACTTGGTGTACCGCTGCTGTAAATGCTACGAACTGCTGAAATAATTGTTTTTTGTCCAAATGGGTTCACCTCTTACTGACAAGATAACAAAAAACTTATCTTAAAACAATTATCATTTGACAACTATAATTGGATAGTTTACTATTTTGTTATCAAATGATAACAAATGGAGGCGCGTAATGAATACATTAATTATTTATACATACCCCAATCATAAAAGTTTGAATTATGCTTTTTTACAGGAGGCTATAAAGGGCTGTCATGACAATCCTTCCATAAAGGAGACTCAAGTTTTAGATTTATACGAGGAACAGTTTAACCCGATTTTAGTATTTCATGAACATAAACGTCGTCGTGATATGTTTCGTGATCCAAAGCTTGAGAAATATCGTGAACAAATTAAGTGGGCTGATAAAATCGTTTTTGTTTATCCGATATGGTGGGGTAGACCACCAGCAATGCTTTTAGGGTATATTGATCAATTATTTGCGGCCAATTTTGCGTATAAAGATAAAAAGGGGCTATTTCCTGAGGGGCTTTTAAAGGGAAAATCAGTAGTGTGTATTTCGACAATGAAGGGGCCAACAAAGTATCCACTCTTATGGCTGAATAATGCGCATAAAGTATTAATGAAAAGAGCGTTATTTAATTATGTTGGCATTAAACAAGTGAAGTTTTTTGAATTTGGCAATATGGAAAGTAAGAAGGGGAGACAAAGCAAAAAACTCGAAAAAGTTTATCAATATTTTAGAAAAGTAGCTTACTAGTTCATCCGCCAAATAGACTCGTGCAGACAAAGTAAGAATCTCTTATTTGTTTGCATGAGTCATATTGATTTCTAGTGGCAGTGTTACAAAAAATGTTGTAAATTCAGCAGACTTGCTTTCAACAGTAATTGTGCCGTTATGCATATCGACGATTTTCTTGACAATAGATAGTCCTAAGCCACTTCCACCATTCTCAGCCGTCCTCGATTGGTCCGCCTTATAAAATCGTTCGAATATATGATTTTGTTGTTCTTCTGTTAAACCAATTCCATTATCATGAATGGCAATAGTTATCGTATCTATTTGCTTCGTCATAGATAGTGTAATAATGCCAGCAGATGGCGTGAATTTAATGCTGTTGCTTAGTAAATTCATCCATACTTGATTCATTAAGTCCTCATCCGCCACGACCGAAATGTTTTCCAGTTGAAGATCCAGGTCGATGTTTTTAGCTAGCCAATTTGGCTCGAGCGTTAATACGACGTTGCGCAATTGCTTATCGAGTCGGTAATGACTTGGCTCGAAGGGGTGATGCTGTGATTCTAATGAAGTAAGCTTTAGTAAATTGTCACTTATTTTTGATAGTCGATTACTTTCCATCTCAATGATTGCTAAATAATGCTGTCGCTTATCCTCTGGGAGGTCAATGTTTTTTAATGCTTTAGCAAAGCCATTAATAGAAGTTAGAGGTGACTGAATTTCATGCGATACATTCGAGATAAATTCTTGGCGCATTCTTTCCATTTCACCTAACTCAACCGCCATATGGTTGATGCCATGTATTAATTGACCAAATTGATCTTCGTCATCTGCTTTAAGATCTAATTTGACAGTGAAATCACCTTTAGCAATCCGACTTAATGCATCTACAATCGTATTCCAATAGTTCCGTTGTTTTTTTAGCCCAATTAAAAAGGTGATGATAACAGTGCAAGCAAAGAGAACAAAAACACCGACTACGGTCCATAATTGGAGCCAGAAACCTTGTGGATGCTTGCCTAACCAATCATAAAGCCAAGACGTTATGTGGTAGGAAATAAAAGCAAATACGATGCTAATGGTAAGAAGAAGCATTAAAATTAAAAAAAGCTTTAAACTATTTTTTAATCTTCTCATGAAACAAGTTCCAATCGATAGCCTAGGCCGCGAATTGTACGAATAATAAATCCACTTGTATCTTGTGGGAATCGTTGACGAAGTCTTTTAATGTGAACATCGACTGTACGTTCATCACCTTCATAGTCGTATCCCCAAATTTCTTCGATTAACTGTTCACGGGAAAAAGTTTTTCCAGCATAGCTTGCTAATGTAAATAACAGTTCAAATTCCTTTAAACGAAGTGTTAAAGATTTACCGTTATACAAAACCTCATGTGTATTACGATTTAACTTAATATTGCCAGCCTCCACAAGTTGAGAAAGGGAAATTTGGTATCTTTTAAGTATTGATTTCACACGAACAATCAGCTCTGCTGGTTCAAATGGTTTAACAAGATAATCATCTGTTCCAAGATTAAAACCTTTTACCTTTTGTGAAGTTTCTCCCTTTGCGGTTAACATCAAAATCGGTAGATTATCATTAAATGAACGTATTTCTTCGCATAATTCCCAGCCATCCATATTTGGCATCATAATATCCATGATGTAACAAATCTCTAGAATATCAGTATTACAAGGCTTTCTATCGGTCGTTGAGTTAAAATGATGCCGAAACAATGCCTGGTT
>NZ_JBNNUW010000003.1:247064-299314 GCF_050280125.1 Lysinibacillus sp. NPDC093692 | reverse complement strand
TAAAGATTTGTACAGGCCCCTTACCAGCTAGATTTTCTTTGACCGCAAAGATTTTATATTCCGCTGTATATTGAATAGAACGATCTGATACAGATACTACAAATCGATTCGCTTCTATTTGTCGTATCTGATGTTCGTTAAAAATGATTTTACTCATGCTAATTTCTCCCGTTCTTAATTTCGTATATTTAGTATAACGAGATTTTTTTGTGAAATGAACAAAAAACCCCGAATAGGGTCACTTTTTAAAGTGTCCACTATTCGGGGTTCAGTTCACTATGAACATTCTTGGCTACTTTCATTTCTGTTACTTAATCGGAATCCAAATTTCAGAATAAAGGTCAGGACTAAATGGATCTTCATCCGAGTACACTTCCAGCTCAGCTGTCCCGGCAGGCTTGTACGGGTTGGACGGGAACCACTCAGAGTAAATTTGTTTCCAAGTATTTTGCATAGCATCCGGCATAGGGCCATGTACTTCAAACACAACCCATTTTGAAGCTGGAACTTCCATGGCTTTCAGTTCTTCTGGAACATCCCCAATATGATCCGTTGCAATCCAATAATCAATAATCCCATTTTTTTGTTCGCTGGCATTTGGTGCACAGACGCCAAGCACCCCTTTAATTTCTCCATTATTTAATGAAAATAATTGATGATCCAACACCTTGCTGTTAATCTCATCCCAAAATTTAGGGATTTCTCTCGTATTCTCACCATTTTGACAATTATACGTTCTTTTTACTCCGACCACTTGAAACTTTTCTTTTTCTACGATTTTATACTTCATTGGTTCTGCTCCCTTCAGGCTCACCTGGATAACCAGGCGATTGTATGATTGTAGTTGTCCTTGCTTCTTTCTTGCTTCACTAGGCGTTACCTGATGCTGCTTACGAAATGCCTTTGTGAAAGCTTCAGGAGAGTCGTAGCCATATTTGTAGGCGAGATCGATTACTTTCTGTTCTGTATTTATTAACTCCTGTGCAGCTAATGTTAACCTTCTCCGTCTAATATAATCTGCAATAGACATATCCGTTAAAATCGAGAAAGTCCGTTGAAAATGAAAAATCGAAGAATTTACCTCTCGTGCGATTTGTTCCATTGTGATGTCATCTAATAAATGCTCCTCGATATAATTAATTGCTTTTTGAATCGACTCAATCCAACTCATGTGCCCTCACTCCTTGCTTATAGCATAAAACATCAAAATTAGTTATTCCTGTCTTTTTATGCTAACTTTGGACTGGTTAAAATGAAAGCTTTATTTTTATTGGCTTATCTCCCACCATAGCGTGGGGTTGATTCCCGTTCCCGCTGAGCGCTTTCCTGGGGGCGTTCGATGAGCCTCCACTACAATCAACTTTTTCACATGACATACACTTTAAATAAATGTCAGCTTCAACACCCAATAAATAACCATAATACGTTAAAATTATTATTAAACAGCATAAATAGATCGGAGGTTTTGATATTGCTTAAATGGCAAGGGGCTGCAGGAATTTGTTTAAACGAAGACAATCAATTATTAATGGTTTTGCAAGGTACGAAAGAAGAAGAAAAGACATGGGCAGTACCATCGGGAGGAAAAGAAGCTAATGAAAATTTTGAGAGGTGTTGTATTCGTGAAGTGTATGAAGAAACAGGATATGTAGTAGACATCGTCGGAGAAGTGTTACATAAAAATAATGATGCAGTGGAAGTTCGTTATTTTGAGACGACTATTACTGGTGGACAAATGATGATTCATGATCCTGATGAATTAATTTATGAAATTGCGTGGAAATCAAAAGAAGAAATACTCAATTTAACATTATCCTTCCCTGAAGATAGGCAATTTCTTTTATCATTATTTCAAAAAATGAAATTGTCATGATATAGGATTGATAATAGTAGGAAGATACTTATAGACAATAAATTTTAGGCTACTTGGCATTTTCTCAATCTTGGATATTTACCTTTTTTCCGCGGGTAGTTCCCTGTCACCCGCGGGTAAACATTTAAAATATTATTTCATCTTTACCTTTTCAACAGCCGCTTCATATATCAATTCGTCCTCGATTTTAAGATATTGATTTCTCGCTGCCTTACAATAGCCTTCTTTTTCTAGAAAATCTTTAAGCTCCGATTTCTTCGCAAATATTTTTTCAACGACACTCTGTTTCACTTCAAATTCATCTGTTCTTTTAGCAATGGATACCCAATATATTTTTGACATGTTATATCCCCCTCTTTGAATCAATTATTTATAAATAATTAAAGCTGAATGTATAACATTATGCTCCCCTATATATAACGTATTATATTTAATATCAACTATTAAATAATCGTTTAAATCTAATAAAGCGTTATTAATATCATGTTCAAATTGCACAATATCATTATTTTGAATCGATACTACTTGAGTTGCTTGTGTCATACATTTTCCCCCTTTTCTTTTAATCATAGATTAAAAGGAAGTATTTGTCACAAAAAAATATTTTCGTAGTAAGAGTAGGGCATAAACAATAAGGCTACACCCCTTCATCGATAAATAAAGGTAAAATACCTTTTATATGGTAAAATAAAGAACAGCGTATTGAAATATTCTCCATTTATCAAAGTTAAATTAAAGAGTTACACCAATATACTATGTCTAGCATTCATGATTAATCTTCATTAGAAAGTAGGTTTTTTTTGAAAATTGCTGCTATCCTCGAAAATTCTAAGTTAGATAAAAAATTCATTTAGAGCCCTCGAATGAATATACAAAAAATCTATATAAAGGGGATAAGAAGGAATTAGATGATTTTAATCACGAAATCGTGTTAGTGATTGAAAACGAAAATGGGTTAGTACTATTTAGCGGTTGTAGTCATCATGGAATTGTAAACATAACTAAAACTATAACCGAAAATTTTCAAATCAGAATATCAACGCAATTATTGGGGGATTTCATTAAATTGATCTCCCCATAGTTAACACTTTAGGAAAGACCAGAGAAGAAATAATTTCAATTGGTAATACATTAAATGGGATAAAGATTGACTGTATTTATTCTTGCCATTGTACTGGAACAAAAGGATTTAACATTCTCAAAACCGTTTTAAAAGAAAAATAATAATCTTTTAAAACAGGACAAGTTATTAAGCTTTAGTAGATGTTACATAACTAGCTACCAAAAATTCAACCCTTTCATAGAAAGAGAGATCTGCTCTTAATCAATTTAAATGGAGAGATTCAATTGAAAATAATAGAGAGAACAATAATACTATCATGTGCAGCTATATTTCTATTTATTGTTTCTAAAGCCGTATATAATGGTGTACAGTCAAATAGAGCTTTGATCAAACCCCAAAGTTCAAATTATTACCAAATAATCGATAAAGATTTTAATAAAACAGTAGACGTACCTTTTACTAATATTAACTCATATAAGGGTAATGCTGACTATATTTATATGAGTATAGACCAAGAGAGTCCTTCTTTTGATAATAAAATTGTTCAATACAATCGAAAGACCCAGAAATACACAACCATTTTTAACAGTAAATTCAAAATGCCCTCAGTTCAAGGGGTTGAATTAAATGATACTTGGTTATTGTGGGTTGATACCGATGAACACGGAGGATATTTGAATCCATATTTTATGGATTTAAAGACGCGAGAAATTCAACCATTGACAAAAGAAAATGAAGAAAATGTTACTAATGATTTTCCAATACTAATTGGAGACTATGCAGCATGGATTCAAAAGGACAGAAAAGATGAAAAAGCGCAAGTTATGCTTAAGAATCTCAAAACAGACGAAACAATAAGTATATATGATTTAAATAGCTATACAAACAGGAATATGAATTTGTCTGCGAAAGACGGAAAAATATTATTCACTGATGAAAAGGGTTATTTTGGATACCTCTATTTGTATGATATTAAAAGTAAAGAAATAAAAGAATTTAAAAGTTCATATGAATTTATTGGTTCGGCAAGACTACTTAGTGATCAACAATGGGTTTACCTAACGTTTGACGCCCCTACTAAATCTTCAACTGGTGAAGGTAAGCTGATTTTTTATGACGCTTCGACAAATCATACTCAAGAAGTTGTTTCGGAAGTGTTAATTGTAAATACTCTTTACACAGATTTTAATAATCAAGTGTTCTTTTCTTATAATAATGATGAATATTGTAGAAAATTATTTCATGTGAAAAATAATTCACTGGTAGAAATTGAGAAATTCGAAACTCCTTACATATATGGGTTTTCTGCAGAAAATAATATATATATTATTAACCAGGATTTATCAGATGAAAAACGCAAATTAATTATCCAAAGTGAACTACCTAACTAAAAATAGCTATCCCTATCAATGAAGATTAGGGATAGCCTTCTTCTTTAACACTCAATTCCTCGCATTTTGGATCAAAAAAAGTGTCGGAGCCCCAAAGCCCCAACACTCCCCGTCTAATACATTCTTAAATATTCTTCCCGCTCCCAGTTATGGACACGTGTGCGGTATTTATTCCATTCTATTTCTTTAGCAGCCGTGAATTTTTCAAAGATATGGTCTCCAAGTGCTTCGCGTACGATATGATCCATTTCTAGCTCAAGGAGTGCGTATTCCAATGAAGCTGGGAGACTATCGATACCATTCAATTCACGTTCAGCTCGTGACATTTTATAAATATTTCGATCTACAGCATCTGGCGGTGTGAGATTTTTACGAATTCCATCGAGCCCAGCTGCTAAAATAACAGCCATTGCTAAATAAGGATTTGCTGCTGGATCGACAGAACGAAGCTCGATACGTGTTGATAATCCTCTTGCAGCTGGAATTCGAATAAGTGGTGAACGATTTTGTGCAGACCATGCCACATAGCAAGGAGCCTCATAACCAGGCACTAATCGTTTATAGGAATTAACAAGTGGGTTTGTGACAGCAGTAAAACCATGTACATGTTTTAGTATTCCTGCCATAAAGCTACGTGCTGTTTCGCTTAATTGCAGTTCTGCTTTTTCATCATAAAACGCATTTTTATCCCCTTCAAATAAGGATAAGTTGAAGTGCATTCCCGATCCGTTAACACCAAATAGTGGCTTTGGCATAAAGGTTGCGTGCAGTCCATGCTGTGCAGCTATCGTTTTTACAACAAGCTTAAACGTTTGAATATTATCACATGCTTCGATAGCATTGGCATATTTAAAGTCGATTTCATGTTGACCAGGTGCAACCTCATGATGAGATGCCTCAATTTCAAAGCCCATTTCTTCTAGCTCTAATACGATATCACGTCGACAGTTCTCCCCTAAGTCAGTTGGGGCTAAATCGAAATAACCGCCACTATCATTTAACTCAAGCGTTGGATGCCCTTTTTCATCTAGCTTAAATAAGAAAAACTCCGGCTCTGGTCCTAAATTAAATGAGCTAAAGCCTAACTCCTCCATCTCCTTTAAAACCTTCTTCAGATTGGAACGTGGGTCACCTTCAAACGGTGTACCATCCGGTCTAACAATATCACAAATGACACGGGCCACTTTGCCTTTCTCGGCAGTCCACGGAAAAATGACGAATGTATCACGATCAGGACACAAGTACATATCTGATTCTTCAATACGTACAAATCCTTCAATCGATGAGCCATCAAACATAATTTTATTGTCCAACGCTTTTTCTAATTGACTAGCCGGTACTTCAACGTTTTTGATCGTTCCTAATATATCAGTAAATTGTAGGCGAATAAATTTCACATTTTCTTCCTTAACACGACGTTTAATATCTTCTTTTGTATAATGTTTCATTCTCCACCACTCCAATGTTATTTTAATTTACACATTTCTTTTACAACTGCTTTTAAAATACATCACAAGAATAAAAAACACAATATCTATGTAAGGTTTTATTACATACAATTTCTCGAATATACTTATCTTTTTTTCAGATAAATAGAGTCATTCTCTCTTACTACAGCCCCCGACAGCAACACATCTTTTTCCTGCGCGAAAGCGAAAGCGTAAGCGACAGCAATAAGTATTTAATTGTTACACCAACAAAAAAGTAGGTTGCATTCCTTAACGGAACACAACCTACTACCATTAGTATTGCAATAGCATATTTACAAACACAACAATAATCACCAAAGGTACTACCACTAGCATCAATAGACGATAAGTTGAATAGAACCCTTGCCCCAATTTGCTTCCTATTAATAATTCCTTCTTCACAAATTCTTTATCAACTACATATGCTATAAAGATAGCAATCAATAAGTTACCCATCGGAAGCATTAAATTAGAAACTAAAAAGTCAGTTGCATCAAAAATTGTTTTTCCAAAGATTGATACATCCGCTAATGCACTTGATGAAAGCGCTGCAGGAATCGCCGCAATAAAGACTACTACACCTAGTAGCATTGTCAACGCAGAACGAGACATACGCCCTTTCTCTATAAATGCCGCTACGATAATTTCATATAAACTGAAGGAAGACGTTAGCGTTGCGAATAAAAATAATAATAAAAACATCGCTAAAAATAGTTCACCAAATGGCATTTGACTAAATGCTGTTGGCAGAACCATAAATAACAAGCCT
The DNA here is from genome assembly GCF_050280125.1 of Lysinibacillus sp. NPDC093692. Taxonomy (NCBI): domain Bacteria; kingdom Bacillati; phylum Bacillota; class Bacilli; order Caryophanales; family Bacillaceae; genus Lysinibacillus; species Lysinibacillus sp. NPDC093692. Next base: position 292,749 of record NZ_JBNNUW010000003.1, on the reverse strand, counting down.
GGACCAGATGCTGGTTCTAAATCAAAAGCAAATACAACAGGGAAAATGGCTAATCCTGCAAAAAACGATACAAGCACCGTGAGAAGAACAACAGAGCCCGCAGAATTCGGTAAGCTTACATCCTTCTTTAAATATGAGCTGTACGTCACAAGACAAGAAAACCCTACCGCTAAGCCAAAGAAGGACTGCCCCAACGCTTCTAATATAGCCTTACTAGTCATATTGGAAAAGTCAGGCCACAGGAAGAATTTAACTCCTTCCATTGCCCCATCTAATGTTAAAGCCCGCACAACAAGGACAATAAACATAATAAATAATAAAGGCATCATCCACTTATTGGCCTTCTCTATACCATTTTGCACACCAAGTGAAATGACTAGTACATTTACTAGCGTAAACAATCCTAAACCTAGTAGTGTAATCCAAGGTGTCCCTACAATTTCCCCAAATAGTTTACTAGGATCATTTGCAGGATCAATAACAGCCCCAGTCACACCTAGGCCACTATATATAAAAATCCAACCTCCCACAACACTGTAAAAAGTTAATAATAAAAAACAACCTAGTACACCCATACGACCAACCCAAGCCCAGCCTGTTTTCGTCGGTGTAATTTTTTTATATGCAGTCACAGCCTCAGACTGTGTACCACGACCTAAAATATACTCTGATAGTAACATCGGTAAACCAATCAACAATGTAAATAGAACAAAAATAAGGAAAAATGCTCCCCCACCACTTTGTCCAGTAACATACGGCAACTTCCATATTGCCCCTAGCCCGATTGCAGCTCCCGCTGATGCTAAAATAAAGCCTAGTTTACCAGACCACTGACTCTTGTTTTCACTCATCTCTTCAAACTCCTCTAACATTCTAAACTCTTCCTTATTTTACATGAAAATAGTAATCTAGACTAGATTATTTCTATTTGTTACTTTCGCACAATAATATCCAGCATATCCAGCATTCTATCTATCCAATATAAAAAACCTCGAGCGCTTATTGGCTCGAGGTCTCATCTAAATTATTTTGTTATATACATAGAGCGCTGTTGATAAATCCATTTGCGCATTGTTGTAAATAGTAATGCCATGATGAACGTTATTAAAATACCCTTAATAATGTTAAATGGCAAAATACCAGCTACGATCATTTTATATAGTGAATCGCCTACGACAGGCTCCATACCTAAAAAGTAAGTGTACATAGGTAAAAATACTGCATAGTTAAGAATGCTCATTCCTACTGCCATTATGATTGTTCCAACCGCTAAACCTCCAACAAGACCTTTAACTGTTTTGAAACGATTAAAAATAAAGCTAACTGGTAAAATAAATAAAATACCTGTTACAAAGTTCGCAATATGGCCTACCGGTACTCCTGTTGGCGTACCTGAGAATATCCAATCCAACACATTTTTAAAGAATTCTACTAAAATACCTGCTACAGGTCCCATAGTGATCGCCGCAAGCAATGCTGGCATATCACTGAAGTCTACTTCCAAAAATGCTGGAAATGGCGGAATAGGGAAATTAAAAAGCATTAACAAAAACGAAATACTGCTCAGCATGCCAATCGTAATAAACGATTGAAGTTTAACATTTTTCTTCATAGTAAACTCTCTCCTCTTTGCTGATTCAATCTCGCAAGAAGAAAGGTTACGACCTCATCAATTCTTATTATGAAAAAACCCTTATGCAAAATAAGCATAAGGGAGAATAGGCATGATTAAAGAAACGCCATTTTAACTATTGTTGAGTTTACGCTGCGTAAATCCACAACGAAAAAACGCTCGCACATAGCTAAATTCATAACAATGAATGACGATCGTACCTCCATCTTCTCCCATCCAGACTTTAACTGTCGGCCTTGGAATTACACCAAGTCAGCCATGCAAAAAAAATTTGCACAGGTCGCGGGCTGAAGAGTTTTTAGTAAATTATTCGAGCTAATGAAAGACATTAGCGATTTACAACTCTATTACCGCCGGTCGGGATTTTCACCCTGCCCCGAAGATGAATCAATATTTTTTTGTTTCATAGCCTTACTATAATGAATTTTGAAGGAAAAGTAAATAACTTTGCTTAAAAAATTCCGATTAAACTTGTATGTTTTACAAATACCCGCAATAGCCCCATCTTTAAAAGATAAGTGTTTACTTCATCCCGATTGATTATTATTCTTCGCCAATCGGGCTTTTACCAGCCATTGACCTTCCCCTAATCTTTGATGTCTTGCTACCTCTAAACTAACAAGAGCATTCACGCACGTACAGCGGCGAGAATGCTCCAAAAAATTCACTTATAAAATTGCGTTCATTTATTTGTTGTTTCACAATTTATGGCATATATCGTTTATTGGCTCCTACAGGCTTTGGTAAGAAATTTTTCAAATCAAATCCTTCCCAACTCTCCTGTACAACATTGTCTAGACGTACTTGTTGATCAAAGCTTGCAGCAGTTAGCATCATTGCTTCAATTAATTGGGTTGCACGAATCACGTCCATTGTCGTTAAATCAAGCGGCACGTCAAATGTAACAATAACACCTTCTGCTACCTCTTTTACAGTGTATATTATATTTTCCGGTATGACTGGAACGTATGCATTATCTTTTTTAGCTCGCATATCAATAAGAGCTTCTGTTACAGTGGAAAAAGTTTTACGAGAATCGGGTGATAAATATTCAATTCCATTTTCATCTTTATATAAATAATAATTAAAATGGTTTGAGCTCGTTAATGCCATAGAATTACTAGTCCCTTCTTCATTAGAAAGCTCGGATTCTGCACCATTAAGATTTTCATATTCAATATCTTTATACTCCGAGTCTGAAAATGTATCCTGTATAGTCCCTACATATTCTCCAGAATCTTTAGCAGCAACATCATAATCATTTTGCTTCGGCAATACATGAACCAGTTGATCGCCCTTCTCCTTCAATTCTCCTTTATACGGATGGTAATTAGTAAAACCATTTTCTTCCTCATCAATTTGTGGCGCATACTTTTCATACATTTGTAATGTTGTAGGCTTTTTCTTCCCGAAATCAGTAGCCACTCGTTCATTTGGAATAATATACGTCATCGGTACACTTTCCTTATCACGATTTGCCAAACCAATATGGAATGCTACTGCATCTGTTAAATCATCTTCATATACAGATGATCGCAGAGACATGATCCGCGATTGTTCCGCTACTATGTTAGACTCCATAATATTATCATGCATAGAGCTTTTTGCTGCACGATCTTCCTGCATTGTTGAATATTGAGAAGTTTCAGGAGCATTGGCCTGATCCATTTTTGTATCATGATTATTCATGAACATAGAGCCTGTAAGTACTGTTAAAGCGAAGACAGCTGCAACACTCATAAAGATTGGCCATTTACGACCTTCTTTCTTTATTGTCTGTTCCGTATTGTCTTGCTCTTGTGATGTTATTTCATCATCAATTGGTTGTTGTATGGCTTGAAGATGGACAGAATCCTGCAAGCGAGCATCTGCCAATAATCGATTTAATATTTCTTCTTTCGAACGGCGGTCAGAAAGCTTAGGGGCATTATTCAATATATGTTCCAGTTGGTCATCATCGAATGGATTACCTGTCATTACCGTTTCGCCTCCCGTTCTCTAACCTGTTGTAGCTGTTGCTTTAAAAATTTTATGGCGCGATGTTGCGTGGTTTTTACCTTCGCTTCTGTCCAATCTAATATTTGTGCTGTTTCTGCAATCGATAACTCTTGAAAGTAGCGCATAATAATGACCATTTTTTGGTCACCTGTACAGTGTTCAAGTGCTGATTGAACTTCCATAAATTCATCATTCGCCTGCAGCACGTCTTCGGGTAATGGTGTGGTTGAATGCAGCTGTTCCGTTTCCCAATCAAAAAAATCAAGTGAATGTTTTTGGCGTACAGCCTGCTTTCTAAAATAATCAATAGCAACATTTTTAGCAATAGCAAAAAGCCATGTTTTTTCGCTGCTATTGCCTGCGAATTTATCATATGAGCGCAATACGCGAACATAAACCTCATGTGCTAAATCCTCAGCAAGTGTACGGTTTTTTACTAAATAAATAAGAAACTGGAACACGTCTTGATGATATGCATCGTATAATCGATGGAACACGGAGTCATTCAAAGCACTCCACCCCCGTTCTATTTATATTTGTCGTTTAAACGTTCACAGAAGTTACATCCAATTAACACCAATTTATCAATGATACCTAGGCATAATTGGTCAGAAATTGGCTTTGGGCTAACGTGATGTATCACTCAGTCGTGTGTTGCTGTCGCACAGAAAACTTTTGTTGCTGTCGCTTCGCTTTCGCACAGATAAATTGCCACAGGACGTGGCGTTCTTACACTGAGTTCTCTATTACAGCGTATGCTTTGGCACCCGCTGAAAAGTAACTTAAATCCTCATTCATTTGCTGTAAGCAGTTAATAGCGATGCTTTTAATCGAATGGTAAATAAAACGTGAAGGTAGTCCCCTCTTTTAGCACACTATCTACCATAATATTGCCTGAATGTGCCTTGACTATATTTCTAGCAATAGCTAATCCTAGGCCAGTTCCACCTTTAGAACGCGTACGTGCTTTATCTGCTTTATAGAAACGTTCAAAAACATATGGCAGGTCCTCTTGTGGAATACCATGTCCTGTATCCTGGACAGATATTTTGGCAAAGGTCGGCTCTTGCTCAACCTTCACGGTTACTGATCCTTCAGCTGTATGACGAAGAGCATTATCGACTAAATTCGTTAATACTTGTTCAATCCGATCCTCATCTATACTAATCGTAACATCGTCATTAAACTCACTGTCAAATATTAGTCGAACATGTTTCTCTTTTGCAACTTGTGCAAATTTTTGTGTAATACGTTCAAATGTTGAATTAACCGGAAGCTCATCTTTGTAAAGCGTCATATGCCCCGATTCCATACGAGCAAGGTCTAATAAATCTGTCACGAGGCGTCCCATACGCTTCGATTCATCATAAATAATTTTTGTAATCTCATTTCGTTCTTCTTGATCTTGAATAAAATCATCATCCATTAATGCCTCTGAATACCCTTGGAGCATCGAAATCGGCGTCCGTAGCTCATGAGACACATTGGCAATAAAGTCTGAACGTAGTTTTTCTAAGCGATGCTGCTCAGTCATATCACGAATAACTGCGACCGCTCCACGTATCGATTCCTCACTATAAAGAGGGCTAATCGTAAACGTATAGTAATTTCCATCCATCTCAATTTCTTCTTCAAGCTTATCCTCAAACATCAGTACATGATCAAGCATATGGTAAAGCTCTGGGGGAATTGGCTTTGCACTTTGTGAGCCTTTATTGACGAACCATTTTTGCATTAAACGGTCCGCTGGTGGATTACTTAATAATATTGTACGATCACGATTAAACGTTATAACTGCATCTGTCATCGATGTTAAAATATTTGAAAGCTGTTCATTTTCTTGATTGATCACTTCTAGATTATGTTTCAATTGACGTCCCATTTGATTGAAGGCAACTGCAAGCTGGCCTATTTCATCATTTTGCGTAGTCGGCATCTTCGCTTCAAAATTCCCTTTAGAAATTTCAAACGCTAACTCACGCATTTTACGTAATGGTGACGTAATACGTGACGAAAGGAAAAACGCAAAAAATGTTGTCAGCACAAAGGCAATGAAAGCAGATAAAAAGACAATTTTCGTCGTCTCTTTCGATGTTTTATGCAATGCATCTGGACTTTGATAAATAAAGACAGCCCCGTGGACTGTATTTTCTACATTTAGCGGGAAACCTAGCACAACATAAGATTCCATTTTTTCTTCGTCTGCGGAAGACGGCATCATCATTTCCTTTATAATTGGTTTATCTGATTGAAAAACTTCATGAAACGATTTATTGGCTAAAATCATATCCTGAATTTCTTTTTTATTGACACCTTCCTGCATTGCAAAAGAGACTCTATCATGATTAATAGCAATAAGTGCATTTGTACTTTCAGGTAAAATATCTTTTAATAATTCAGAAGTCGATTTTGCTGTTTCATTAGCATCCACTATACTTGCAATCGTTGCAGCAGTTTGACGCAAGGAGCTTTCCGCTTGTTGCATATGGTAATTTTGAAGAAACTCAAGCATTAAAATCGTGAAAACAAATAATACAAATGAAACGAGAAGCAATATGGTTACCCATAGCTTCCCGACAACACTATTCCATATTCTATTCATTGACAACCTCAAATTTGTAGCCAACGCCCCATACAGTAACAATCATCTTTGCAGCGTTTTCTGAAACACGGTTGAGCTTTTCACGTAAACGTTTTACATGTGTGTCAACTGTACGTAAGTCACCAAAGAAATCATAATGCCAAACTTCTTTTAGTAATTGTTCACGGTCAAATACTTTGTCTGGTGATTTTGCTAAGAAATAAAGTAATTCATACTCTTTAGGTGTTAAATTTACTTCAATGCCTTCTGCTGTTACGCGGTGTGCATCATGATCAATCATTAAATGTTGAAACACAACTAAATCTTTTGAAGAAGAAGCATTTGTCGAAGGTGAGAATGCTTGTGAACGGCGTAATATAGCCTTCACACGTAACACAACTTCACGAGGACTAAACGGTTTTACAATATAATCATCTGCGCCAAGCTCAAAGCCTTGTACACGATTCGCTTCCTCGCCTTTTGCAGTTAATAAAATAATTGGTGTTGCTGCTCGTTCACGGATTTCCGCACAAACTTCAAGCCCATCTTTTTCAGGCATCATAATATCAAGTAAAATACAGTGATACTCTTTTTCTAAAGATTTTTCGATCGCTTGTTCACCATTTTCTGCTTCGTCAACAAGGTATCCTTCTCGCTCTAAATACATTTTTAATAAGCGTCGAATACGGTCCTCGTCATCTACTACTAATACTGAAATATTTTCTGACACTTTCACGATCCCTCTCTTCTAATCTTTCTCTACCTTCTATTGTACATCGTACGACACATATTGAAAAGAAAAGAAAGCCTTCTTGCCACAGCAAGAAGGCTCTTCTTTCTAATACTAGCGACGTTAAAAATTTATTTGCTCAAGTTAATCAATTTAAGCTGAAGCGTATGAGTGTAAACCTGCAAGAATCAAGTTAACAGCAATTAAGTTAAATAAGATTATTCCAAAACCAATTAATGCTAACCATGCAGATTTTTCACCTTCCCAGCCTTTTGATAAACGTAAGTGTAGGAATGCTGCATAGAATAACCATGTAATAAGTGCCCACACTTCCTTCGGATCCCATCCCCAGAAACGACTCCACGCAAGTTGTGCCCAAATCATTGCAAAGATTAGAGCTCCTAACGTAAATACTGGGAAGCCAATTATTACTGAACGATAACCAATTTCATCAACTAATTGTAAATTTACTCGTTTGACAAAAGGTTGGAAAATCGCACTAATTCGACGTCTTGCAATTAATCGAATTAATAAGTATATAATAGACCCTACTAATAATGACCAAACAACTGTAGTTAATTTCTTCGCATTAATGAGCGCAGGCATTTCTACTAACGGAGACATACCATGTTCTTCCACTGCCTTATATTCATTCATACCAAATAGTGGCGGCATGTTGTAGTCAATTTGACGTTCATTTCCTTCTTTATCTAAATAAGTATATGTTGAATCGTAATCCATCATATTAAATACTGATGTAGCAACTACGAAACCAACGACTACCACAAGGAAGAACATTACCGCTTCTAACCAGAAACGTTGTTTAGAAGGCTTCTTTAAATCAACTACTTTTAATAAATAAATTAGTCCTGCTACCGCACTAATCGCTAAAATTGATTGACCTAAAGCAGCTGTAATAACATGAATTGTTAACCAGTAACTTTGTAAAGACGGCACTAAAGGACTAACTTCACTCGGAAACATCGACGCATAGGCAATTATTAATATCGCCACAGGCAATGCTACTAATCCTAGAGCTGTCACTCGATAAATAAAATAAATCAATACGAATGCCCCAACAATGAACATTCCGAACGCAGTCGTAAATTCAAACATATTACTAACAGGTGCATGTCCTGAATAAACCCAACGAGTAATAAAATAACCAAGCTGCGAAAGTAAACCAATAATTGTGACAACAATTGCCACCTTGCCCCATTTATCGGTATTTTTCCCCGTTGCATTCGATTGCTTTATCGAACCACCAAACAATAAAGTTGCAACTAGGTAGGCTATGAATGCTACAAATAATAGGTTTCCACTTATGTCAATCAAACTCATAAGGTGTTGTCACCTTCCTTTTCTTTAGTGCCTGGCTTTGCGGATTTGTTGTCATCTTCAGGCTTATCTAACTGATCTCTATATGGTGGTAGACCAGCAAACGTAGTGACTGAATCTAAATCCTTTTTCATACTAAACATATTTTTATTCACATGAGCAGCCATCAACACTCGACCATCCGGATCCACCTGTAACCATAAACGTCTATGATTCCAATATGAGCCAATTACTACACCAATCATGAAAATAACACCACCAACAAATAAAATTGGTATCGTACTATCTTTACGAATTGTAAAGTTTGATGAATTACGCATCTCTGCTCCTGCGAATTTCATTCTATATTTGTTTTCACCAAGTGGTTCAAGTGGTGGCTTTCTGATTTCTACAAAGCTTACTTCACCTTCTGGCGTTTCTGGTGTTGTCATTCTAAATAAAAATGCCGGATTATTTGGTATTGATGTTTTTGTCTGTGGCTCCCCATTTTCAAAACCATCAAAATCTGGTGTATAAACAAGAATTTGTACTGAGGAACCATCTCCTAAATCATATTGTTTTTTAGGATTCGTTAAATCAATTTCAATTTGACCTTGTGATTCTTCAGAAGCTTTATTCACTAAATTAAAATTCATCTGTCTCAATTCATTAAGACGATAATTCATTTGATACAACGCAAAACCGTTTTCTTTTAACGGATGATTAACACGAATTGAATAATCTCTCAATTTTTCAAGGTTGTCTGAATCTCCTGGAAGAGCTCCCTCAGGTTGTTTGTATAATGTTATATCCGTTTGATAGTTCTTCGCCATAACATTTACACCTTGGCTCGCTTCCCCGCCTTGTTGCTTTTCGCCATGGGTTTCCAAAATAAATTTATTATTTTTAATAAAATACCCATCCATACCTGGTATAGCTCGTGTTTCACCTTCACGGATCCAAATCGTCTCATCCACATAAAAACCAGGTACTAAGCGCAACATAACACCTGTTAAAAAAATAATGAGACCGACATGATTTATGTATGGGCCATATCGAGCGAAGCGACCGCGCTCTGCTAGCAGTGCACTTCCATCACGACGAACACGGTATTTTAATTCGGACATTTTTTGCTCAACTTTATCAAGCGTTTCATCAGCGTTTGGCACTTGCCCTTCCGCAATGATCCGTTGGCGTTTCATGAAACTTTCATGACGTTTAACGCGTTGATTTTTTAAAGACTTATGCAAAGGTAACCCTCGGTCTAAACTCGCAACAATAATCGATATCGCAAGCATACCTACTAAAATTTGGAACCACCAAGTGTTGTATAAATGAGAAAGTCCTAAATTATTATAGAGTTTGCCTAATACACCATACACTTTTTCATAATACTCTGCTTTACTAGGCTCCGGGGCATTAACATATATCGCTTGCGGTAGAATTGTTCCGATTGACGCTGCGACCAACGTTATAATAATGAGGGCAATCCCCACTTTTACACTCGAGAAGAAATTCCAAATTTTGTCAACAAATGTTGTATTATACGTTTTTGAACGAATTGCCGTTCCATCGTAACGCATATCAACAACTTTTGTCTGTTTACCTTCCTCAGTTAAAGGACGACCACATTTCTCACAAAGCTTCGTGCCATATGGGTTACTATGACCACAAGCACAAATGATGTTTTCCATAGTCATTACTCCTTATTTTGGCTTCACTAATTCCATGTACGAAGCAATTTTTGCCTCCGTCATTTCACCAGTAATGATTTTGGCTACTTTACCATCTGGATCAATAAGGAGAGTTGCTGGTAAATTACCTACATTATAGGCAGTCATAACGCTTTTCGTTTTGTCAATAACTACCGGGAACGTTAACTCATATCTATCGACAAAATTCTGTACTTCAAAATCAGTTTGGGCAATATTGACCGCTAATGTTTGTACACCCTGATCTTTAAAAACTTTATACTGACGATCCATTGCAGGCATTTCCTTTTCACAAGGCTTACACCAAGTTCCCCAGAAGTTCAAAAATACGCCCTGCCCCTTATAATCAGATAGCTTATGTTTCTCACCGTTTAAATCTACTAACGTGAAGTCTGGTGCTTTAGAGCCTACTGCTATTAACTCTACTTTATCTTTTGTCGCTGTTCCGTATACCGTATAACCAATCGCTAAGACTAAGACTGCCAAAATAATGGTACGAATGACGAGACGTTTTTTCTTTTTCTCCAAGTTAATAAACCCCCTATCAATTTCGGCTTAGAATAATCCCTATTGACGCAAAGCTTTTCCTACAAACATTCATATGTATAGTTTTTACCGTCTAATTTATACCATTTATTATGTTTGTCAATTTTTATATTTGTCATTCACTTGCGCGTCAAACACCACCTGATAATTTGTGGAACCGATTTCATCAGGATGAAAACTAATTTAGGTGCACTATTCTCACCTATTATAGCAAAAGGAAACACAAACGCTTAGCTAATAATTATGAATGATTTATGAACGATTTCACTAATAAGAAAGTGAAAACATTACTATTACACATAGAAGTATTTCACTTTCTCTTAGAAAATGCTAATTATCCGATTTGTCCTGTCTCTGCTAGCACTCGCAATTGCTTCACTTCATGCTTTGATAATTCACGATATTCTCCCGGAGCTAGTCCGAATAAATCTAAAAAGGCAAAGCGTTCACGTTTAAGTTTAACAACAGGTGTACCTATTGCCTCAAACATACGACGTACTTGACGATTTCGTCCTTCGTGAATAGTAATTTCACAAATTGCCTTACCCGCGTTTTCATCAAATGAAGTCATACTCACTTTTGCTGGAGCTGTTTTACCATCTTCTAGTTTGATTCCACGTTGAAGCTTTTTTAAGCCATCAATCGTCGGAACACCTTTAACACGAGCAATATATGTTTTGTCGATTTTAAACTTCGGATGTGTCAGCATATAAGAAAATTCACCATCATTTGTTAATAACAACAAGCCAGATGTATCATAATCGAGACGACCAACTGGGAAAATTCGTTGTGGTATATGCTTAAACAAATCTGTGACAGTTTTGCGTCCTTTGTCGTCTGTTACAGCTGATATCGTTCCACGTGGTTTATATAACAAGTAATAAACCTTATCCTCTTTCTCAAGCTTCACGCCTTCTACTTCTATCGTATCTGAGTTTGACACCTTTGTACCTAACTCACGCACTACGACTCCGTTCACTTTTACTTTACCTTCTACAATTAATTGTTCTGCCTTACGTCTAGACGCCACACCAGCATACGCAATAACCTTCTGTAATCTTTCCATTCTTTCACCTCTAATTTTCATTCACCTTGGTTTTAGTCACCAAAATTTAAACCTCATTCGACTAATATGAATAAGGTTATTTTTCCCGCTAATCTGTGAAAATTATGTCATACTTTTATGCATTATTAAAGAAAAACTAATTATGCGTAAGTATTTAAATTATTTGAAATTGTTTTTATCAACTAATTTCTGGATAATTTGCACTTGAATTTTAAGGGTCCTCTGCATAGTATAGGTTGATTTTCGTTCCGACCGGGTGCTTTCCTTGATGTGACCGGATTTTGAATTGTCCCCAGGACTGTGACAGGGCGACATGATGTCGGTCATTTTAGTAATGTCACAGGACGTGACGTTCTTACACTGAGTTCCTCTATTTCTATTGGTGTCTGGTCCCCATTGAAAGAGAACCACGTTCAATGGTAGGAGTATTCTGCAGAATGAAGAAAGTAATAAGTTTTAACAAATGTCATCCTAACTTTTGGCGTATTCTAATTTTAACCAAGCCTCCCCATTCAATTTGCTATCGGCCTTGAAATCTTTATAAAACATAAAAGCTACCCAATTTGGGCAGCTTTTCATAATTTCTAGGTTTCACTATATTTATTTTCAATTCTAAGCCCATATGTACTTAATTCTTTATTAATAAATTGCTTCGCACTTGATAGCTTTCCTGAAAAAGATAGTTCAATTGTTGAACCATCTTGTAATGAGAAAATCAATTTTTCTGGTGCACTCACACCATTCTTTTCTACAATAGTCTGTTCAACCTTCACAATATCTTCCCAGCTTATATAATCTTCTTGCAAACTAAAAAGATGATTCATATGAAGTCCTTTTGTATCAATGAATTGATAGTTATTAATACACAAAAATATGAATGCGCCAGCAATTATAAACGATGTTCCCACAAGTCCTCGTTGAATAATCATCCTTTTTTTCGTTTTAGGTTCTACTAAAAAATTGACTAATAACGTGACCGCTAACATGATCATTACTACCATCAATATAATATAGGCTGTAAAAAAAGGATCAAAGAAATAGGATTCCTTAGGTCTAAAGAACAACTCTTGAACAGGATATAAGAAAATAACAGGAGCAATAAAGCTAGACAAGAATAAAATTATTATGACCCCTATTTGATATTGTCTACTGTTTGATATAGTCATCATACATACTTATCCCCCTTCATCGATATTCAAAAATTCAGAATCTTAAATCAAAACCGCTCGAATTTATTTTACCTGATTATTTCTCATTTGTTAAATAAATCAAAATGATTTCGAACGCTATCGCAATATAACGGAAAGGTACTGGCATTGACACACAAACGTTATCTCATAAAAAAATCAGCGTATCGCTTTTAACGATCCGCTGATTCAACTTTTACTGGCACTGCATAAATACGCTCTTCACCGATAAAGATGGATAGTACACCTTCCATACGTTTTCTAGAAACATGCAATACTTGCCTTACACTTTCTTTTTCTTCTTTATTTAATTGCAAACGAATCGGTTGCTCTAAGCGAATAGATAGGTTTTTATTAACTTTATATTTTCCTTTTTTCACTACTGTCTCAAGGCTGTAATCTCCCCAAACCTTGTTAGCTAAACTCCGATGCATATTCCAATCATCGGATTCATTTAATGTGACAACAATACACGTTTGCCCGTCCTTTTGGAAGGCGGTTGCAAGTGTCCGCCCAGCTACCTTTGTAAAGCCTGTTTTCCCGGCAAATGCTGAACCTTTTGCTGTTTTTAATGCACTGACAGGTTGTGTCTCATCGTCTATTTCGATAGCAACCCCAGATCCTTCTCGTACTAAACGGTGCTTATTTTCCCATAACATCCCGTTTTCAGTATTGGCACGATATAACACTGTGGAGGCAATCTTCTTGAAAGTTTTATTTTGAAGAGCTATTCTCAACATTTCAGCAGTATCTCTCGCTGACGATAAATGCTCATCATGATGCAAGCCAGACGGGTTCATAAATACTGTATTTGTGAGGCCAGCAACAACAGCCCGTTCATTCATTAACTTTACAAACCCTTCTACCGATCCTCCAACATGCTCTGCTAAAGCTGTTGCAGCGTCATTTCCTGACCGTAGCATCAAACCATATAACAGTGTTTCTACCGTTACTTTTTCCCCTGCCTGCAAGTAAATAGACGAGCCCTCAGACGTTGCAGCCTTTGGTGAAATAACCACGTCATCTTGAAGATTGCTATTTTCAATAACAACGAGTGCTGTCCACATTTTTGTTAAGCTTGCAATTGGTAACCGGGCGTCGCTATTAGATTCATATAAAACACGACCCGTATCACCATCTAAGACAGCATATCCGCTACCACCTCGAGCCAAACTGGTTTGTGGAAGCATTAACATTACCACGACTATCATGAACAATATTAAACGTACTAACCGTTGCAACGAGCCACTCCTTATTAAAAGTAATAGGAAAATATAGATTATATTTATGTTTCAAGCTAAGCTTTATACCTATAACTCATTCCGAACTTTTTACTTTACTCCACTGAAGGTTTCCTGGAATTTAGTCATAAATAAATCTGTTTCTTGCTCTGCTTCAACTAGCTCATCTTCAGGTAAAGACGGCATTTCTTCTATACTATTTAAACCAAAGTAGTTTAAGAATTCTTTCGTTGTACCATATAAGATTGCACGTCCTGTCCCTTCTGAGCGACCCACTTCCTTAATTAACCCCCTAGAAGCGAGAGTCTGTATTGGTCTTTCACATTTCACACCACGTAAATCTTCAATTGTTACACGCGTAATTGGCTGTTTGTATGCCACGATCGCCAATACTTCAAGTGAAGCTTGAGATAATGATTGAGCAGTTGGATTTTCTACTAATCTTTGTATCGTATCTGCTAGTTCAGGTTTTGTTATAAGCTGATAAACGCCAGCTATTTCTTTTACCGTTATGCCTCTAGATCCATCTTCTTCATAGGTCGTTTTCAATGCTTCCATTTTCTCTACGACTATCTCTTCCGGTTCTACTAAAAGTTGTGATAATTGTTTAATAGTTAAACCATCGTCTCCAACAACAAATAATAAGGATTCTATTCTACTCTGTAGCATCATTGTTTTCGTCATCATCCCATTCCTCCTTCTGTAATGTAACTGTTAATTCTTCAAAGTTACCATCTTGCTCTACGATGACTACCTGACGTTTCATCAATTCAAGAATAGATAAAAACGTCAGAATAAGTGTTGGCTTATCTTCATAGGGAAATAGCTCAAAAAATGATGCACGTCCACCAGTAAATCGTAATGAATCGACAACCGAACGCATTTGATCTTTCACAGAGCGTTCCTGTCTTGCAACAGTTGTCTTTAGTGGTTTTTTTAATTTTTTTCGACGCATTAGTTTTTGAAAGGCTCCAAGCATGTCATAAATGTTGACGTTCAAATCAAATAACGCCATTTGCTCATCTGAGGCTAATCCAGATAAATCTGCTGGTGGCCGTGTAAATACCTGTGCCCGATCTGTTTCAAGCTCTTGCAGGCTACTTGCTGCTTCTTTATATTTCTTATACTCTATTAAACGTATTACTAGTTCTTCACGAGGGTCTGGACCGTCGACTTCTAATTCAGCTTCGTCAAGCTCACCTTCATGGATTGGCAAAAGCATACGACTTTTAATAGCCAATAATGTTGCTGCCATCACTAAATATTCACTAGCCTCATTTAACTCCAGTACTTGCATAGCATGTATATGGTCGATATATTGTTGAGTAATTTCTGCCATTGGAATATCATAAATATCAATTTCCAATCTGTTAATTAAATGTAATAATAAATCAAGAGGCCCTGAAAAGGCTTCTAATTTCACTTCATAAGACATTGTTTTACCACCCTGAGATTATATGTTCTTTTAGTATAGTAGAAAGGAGTCTAAAATGCATCCACAGCACCATACTTTATTTATCGACTACTGTTCTTTTTTCAATGGTAATCACGATTTTTTTGAATGCCATGAAGTCCTTGAAGAATACTGGAAAGATATTGCTCCAGGTGATAAAAAGCACCCACTCGTTGGATACGTACAGCTTGCAACCGGTTTATATCATTGGCGACGTAACAATTATATTGGCGCTGCGAGAATATTAGAAAAAGCACTCAAAAATTTCCAATATAATAAGGGACATTTATTTTTTGATGAAATCGACTACGAAATACTACTAACTCAACTAGCAGATGCACTTTCTGCTACCCAGAAGGGCAAGTCCTTTCAAGCATTTCAGCTTCCTCTTTCACCTACATTGGAGGAATTAGCATTTGCTCGCATGAAGATTTTACCATCAAGTAGCTCTAACTATCTTCTTCATAAACATATGCTTCGAGATCGCTCACATATTCTTGCGGAGCGTCAAGAAAGCAAACAAAGAAAAAGCAGACGTCAATGATCGTCTGCTTCTCCATCGATACAATTTATACATTTGTGAACAATATTACGTGTTTCCTCCGTTGCAAGCACACTTTCATACTGACCAAGTTCTGCCACTTCCTGTAGCATTTCCTTCGCAACACCTTCACCTCTATAAGAAGGGATCACGGAAACATGTTGAATCGTAGCTATATTATCATTGTGTGTTACAAGTCCAACAATGCCAACATACTCATCGTTCTTTTTCCATAAATATAAAACCCAATTATTATCATTTTCATAGGAGTGGATTGTCTCTTTGAGCTTTTTTATGTCTTTTTCGTTAGGCATAAACGAGAGTAGCCCCATTGCTATTTTCTCGAAAGCTTTCTTATATCGAATTAACATATTTGTCTATTCCCTCATTTTCTAGCTGTACATAATCTTTGATTATCCTACACGATTTGTACTTTTACCGCAAGTCCATTTCTGTCTTACGAACCAGGTCCGAGAATACCTTTAGACGCCAATACCCAATAGACAACGCCCCACAACAAAATAAAAGTTGAAATGGACGCTAGTAATACCCATTTGTTTTTTCTCATATTTACTCACCCTTTTTTAACGTTAGCGGGAGATCGTTTTGTACAATATCTTCATAACTTTCGCGTCGAATTGCTAATTGATGTTTGCCATCTTCTACAAATACAACTGCTGGTCGTGGCACACGATTGTAGTTACTCGCCATAGAATATCCATACGCACCAGTACAGAAGATTGCTAGCACATCACCAGAAGCTGCTTCCTGAAGCTTAGCATCAATAATTAATTTATCACCTGATTCACAAAGTTTACCAGCCACTGTATATGTTTCACTTTTCGATTCATCTGCTTTACTCGCAATGACCGCTTCGTACTTCGCATCATATAAAGCCGGACGGATATTATCACTCATACCACCATCGACAGCAATATATTTACGAACATTAGGTACTGTTTTTTGTGAACCAATTGTATAAAGAGATGTTCCTGCATCCCCTACAAGTGATCGCCCTGGTTCAATCCAAATTTCTGGCATCGTTAGACCAAGTACAGTCGCTTTAGTCTTTACAACTGTAATCATATCCTCTACATATACTTGTGGCTCAAGCGGTGCATCTTCCTCTGTATAACGAATTCCGAAGCCCCCACCTAAGTTTAACACAGTACACGTAAAATCGTGAGTCTTGTTCCAATCCGAAATTTTATCAATTAGTTTTTCTCCTGCTAAGCCAAAGCCCGCTGTGTCAAAAATTTGAGAGCCAATATGGCAGTGCAATCCTAGAAGTTCTAGGTATTCATGCTTAAAAGTTTGTTGGAAAGCTTCATCTGCTTGACCATTATTTAAGTCGAAGCCAAATTTTGAATCCGCTTGACCTGTCGTAATGAAATCATGCGTATGTGCCTCCACACCTGGTGTGACACGTAGTAAAATACGCATTTTTTGCTGACGGCGCTCTGAGATTTCTTGTAAAAGTTGAATTTCATAGAAGTTATCCACGACAATACAACCGATTTTTGAGTCAAATGCTAATTCTAGTTCAGCAATGCTTTTATTATTACCGTGGAAATGAATGCGTTCCGGAGGGAATCCAGCTTTTAAAGCTGTAAATAATTCTCCACCAGAGACAACATCTAAAGATAGATTTTCTTCTGCCGCTAATTGGTACACAGCTACACATGCAAATGCTTTTGAAGCATAAGCTACTTCTGCTTTTACACCTAGTTTTTTAAACGTATCTATAAAGCCGCGTGCACGCTTACGAATAAGTGCTGTATCATACACAAATAAAGGTGTACCATATTCTTTTGCAAGCTCTAATGTATCTACCTGTCCAATCGTTAAATGACCATCTTCAGAAATCGCTTGTGTTCCATATAAATGCATGTGCATCTCTCCCTTTTCACATCGTTCCATCACGTGATACATTGCACCCCATTTTAGAAAGATTTCGGGCAATTTAGCCTACAATCCTTATTTAGAGGGATATTGCTTCATTCAACAAGTTGCACATGTGTTTTAACATGTGGTGAACCTTTTGATGAATGAAGACAATTTTCGCAAAAATCACAAAATACTATATGTGAACTTTATCACATGAAAAAAACGAGTGCAACGGCTTCTATGATCTTTTTCGCTGTTGGGAGTCAACAACATATGGCCTCAATGCATCTGCTGTCATTGGGAAACGAATAAGTACGCGAAGCATCGCATTTGGGAAGAACGGAATAAGTGGCCATAAATACGGCGCTTGCATCGGACGTAATGAACATAAATACGTAAACAATATAAATATCCCAATAAATAAACCATTAACTCCCCAAATTCCAGTCATTATTAACAGCAATATTCTAAAGAGTTTAATGGAGATACCCAGCTCATAAGACGGAATAATAAATGTCAGAATAGCTGAAACCGCTGTATATAACACAACTTCCGGCGAGAATACCCCAACATCAATAGCAATCTGACCAATAGTTATACCCGCAACCAACCCCATCGCAGTGGATAATGGTGATGGGGTATGAATGGCGGCCATCCTCAAAAATTCTATCCCAATATCGCCAATAAGTACTTGTAGCAAAAGTGGGATATGTGATTTTTCCTTAGCACCTAAAAAGGATAGCTCATCTGGTAAATGTATCCCGTGTGTTGCAAATAAATACCACATAGGCAATAATAATAAACCCGTAAACGCTCCAAAATAGCGCATAAAACGGACAAAGGTTCCGACTGATGGTGCCTGCCTATACTCCTCCGCATGCTGCAACAAATGAAAAGCAGTTGCAGGTACGAGAATGATAGAAGGTGACGTATCGACAATAATGGCTATATGGCCTTCAAGTAAATGGGCTGCGGTAATATCTGGTCGTTCCGTATAACGTACAAAAGGAACTGGATGAAACTTCTGTTTAAACAGCCATTCTTCTAGTGATTTATCCGTCATAGTCAAACCATCATGATGAATTTGCGCAATGCGATGTCGCAATTTATCGAGCGTTTCATCATTCGCAATACCTTTTATAAACGCTAGAGCGACATCGGTTTGACCGATTTCGGATATTTTATGTAGCTCGAAACGTAAATTACTATTGCGAATTCGTCGACGAATCAAAGCAGTATTTTGAGAAATACCTTCAACAAAGCCATCCCTAGATCCACGAATAACCTTTTCATTGTCAGGCTCCTCAGGGGTACGACCCGGATAGCTTCGTATCTCTGCAACATAGCCGTAACCACCTTTAGTTATAAAGACTACCTGTCCACTTAATATGGCTAATAAAATGGCTTCACGTTTGGTTTCCTCTGAACGACCTTGGTAATTGAAATAGGCTTCAAAATACTCCTTTTCATCCTCAATATCAACGTCCTCATCAGGTAACATATTAGAGAGTAGTTGTGTTAACACAACTCCATCCACAAGTCCGGTTACATATGCGCAAAGAACCGGCAAATCTTTGACAAATAGATGCTTTATACTAATGTCAAATGATTCGCCGTCTCCAAACTGTTCTTTAAGAAAATCTTCGGCTTCTTCTAAGCTGTTAAATAGTTTATCTTTATCTGTCATGCTGTCACCATTTTCTTAAATGTCTTTTTTTACTTCTTCCTCTTCAACTGTGGCACTTGTGGCCATCCAAGTTTTCAATTGGGCAAGAATTTTTTTCTCTAATCGTGATACCTGAACTTGTGATATACCTAGCCTGTTGGCAATTTCAGTTTGGGTACAATCTGAGAAATATCGTAAATAAATAATGGATTGCTCTCTAGGCTCAAGCCTTGTGAGCACCTCTTTTAGTGGAATATAATCAAATGGCTGCTCAGATTTTTCGTCCTTCATCTGATCCATTAATGTAATAGAATCCCCTTCACTCTCATACAATTGTTCATGCAAGGAAGCTGGATCTCTCAATGCATCTGAAGCTGTTACAATTTCTTCAGTTGTAACATCAAGAACCTGCGCTAATTCATGTATGGTTGGTGGATGCTCATTATTTTTAATAAATTCATCAGTTGCATGACGAATTTTAAAATTAAGCTCACGAATAGAACGGCTAACCTTCACCATTCCATCATCCCTTAGAAAGCGCTGAATTTCTCCGATGATCATTGGTACAGCATATGTCGAAAATTTAACATCATACGTTAGATCAAATTTATCCACAGACTTCATAAGCCCAATGCATCCAATTTGAAACAAATCCTCGAGCTCCACGCCCCTGCTTGTAAAGCGTTGGACAATAGACCACACAAGCCTCGTATTCCCTTCAATCATTCGTTTACGAGCCTCATGATCGCCCTGTTGTGCACGTGCAATTAAATCTCGCATTTCTCCCTGTGACAATAGCTTATCGGACGACTGTTCTAGCGGCTTCACAATCGCATCCTCACATTACCGGTGTGCGAACCGAGTAAAATTTCTTCGTAAATGTGACGGTTGTACCTTCTTGCCACTTAGACATGACTGTCAACTGATCTGAAAAACTATCCATAATGGTAAAGCCCATACCTGAACGTTCCATCGCGCTTTTCGTCGTAAATAACGGCTCCATTGCTTGGCTTACATCCGCAATGCCAATACCTTTATCCAAAACAGACACCGTTACAATATCATCCTCGCGTTTTGCATGAACTGTAACAACGCCCTTACCATCCTCTTCATAACCGTGAATAATGGCATTAGAAACGGCCTCTGAAACAACCGTTTTAAATTCGGATAGCTCATCAATAGTTGGATCTAATTGTGCGATAAATCCTGTCACAGCTACACGCGCTAAGGCCTCATTTTCACTAATTGCTAAAAAAGTTAATGTCATTTCGTTATCCATTTACAATCCCCCTAACTCGATCAATTGCTTCTTCTTCTGTTGCTTCCATCATCCACGGCCCTAAACCTGAAAATTGAAATACTTTTCGCATTGTCGGCGATGGATTCAATAATATCGTCCGCCCAGCGACTGCCTCTAACTCACGCATCCGACCAAGCACTAAACCTACACCTGAACTATCCATAAAAGAAAGCCCCTCTAAATTCCAAATAATAGTCGTTACAGTACCTTGAAAAATTGCTGTAGAAATTTTAGCTCGAATTTGCTCTACCGCATGATGATCGAGCTCCCCAAATAAACGTATAACCACTGTCTCTCTTGTTACCATTTCTAACTGAAAATGCATGAACATCGCCTCCTCCTCGTGCAATTCCACATTCAATGTGGTGATTCCTTGCGGCTGACAGAACTAGTGCAAAGTCTTCCGAAATAGTGGCAAATCGACATACTTATAGCTTTTTAGGTTAATTGCAGTATGGGATAAATCAACATTTTTTAAACATAGCTGACACTTTTCATAAGAATTATTATTATGTTAGAGGCGTGAGTAGAAATTTGGCGGGGGTGGGGGTGGCCGCCGGAGCAGGGGTGGGCGGAGCGGGGATGGCCGCCGGAGGTAGAAGTTTTGTCCGATGGAGCGGGGATGGCGGTTCTATCCACGTTTTTGGCTGCTCTATCCACGTTTTTGGCTGCTCTATCCACGTTTTTGGCTGCTCTATCCACGTTTTTGACCGTTCTATCCACGATTTTGGCTTTTCTTCCTTTGTTCTGACTTCTTTCCATCGCCCTGACTTCTTTCCGTCGCTTCGGCACTTCTTTCCGTCGCTTTGGCTCTTCTTTCCGTCGCTTTGGCTCTTCTTTCCGTCGCTCTGACTTCGTTCCGTCACTTCGGCTCTTCTTTCCGTCGCTCTGGCTTCTTTCCGTCGTTTCGGCTTTTCATTCCGTCGCCTTTACTCTTCTTCCCGTCATATCAGCACTTCTTTCCGTCGCTTTGGCTTTTCGTTCCGTCGGTTCGCCACTTCTTTCCATCGCTCTGACTTCGTTTCGTCGTTTTAACCGTTCTAACCACGGCTTTGACCATTCTATCCACGACTTCAGCTTTTCTTCCGTCGCCTGGACTCTTCTTTCCGTCGCTTCAGCCCTTCTTCCCGCCGCTCTAACTCTCCGTTCCACCGCTTCCCCCTTCGCTTTTCAGAACAAAAAAAAGCGAGAATCCCCTTTTATTAAAGAGAATTCTCGCTTCATAGTATTTATGCAATTGTATAAGCTTTCTGTACTTTTTCGATTGTTTCCTCATCAATTTGACCATTTGAATATAAATAAGCAATCGTTTCGCCAGTACGAACTTGGTCGCCTTTTTTGGCAACTAATTGGATACCGGCATCATAGTCAAGCACTGATTCCTTCGTTAATCGGCCTGCACCAAGACCTACGCTAGCTTCTCCGATTAATAGTGCGTTAATCGTCCCTACAGTACCTTCAGCAGATGCTTTAACAGCTATTTTATTTGCTGTGTCTTTTTGTAGGATATCTGCTAAATCGCCGCCCTGTGCTACGATAAATTCCTCGAATTTTGCAGCGGCTGAACCATCTTCTAATACGCGTTTAACAGCTGCTGTTGCTTCAGCCTCATTCACTCCAGCTGCAACTTGGTACATCAGCGAAGAGATAATAATACATTCATCTAGCAAATCTTCGTGCGTTTCGTCCATACGTCCACTTAATAAAGCAACTGCTTCTACTACTTCAAGCTTATTGCCAATCATTTTACCTAGTGGATTATCCATATCACTAATATGCGCGACTACTTTACGTCCTAGCTTTTCACCGATTGCAGTCATCGTATCAGCTAAAACTTGTGCTTCTTCTTCTGTTTTCATAAATGCACCTGAGCCACATTTAACATCTA
Source organism: Lysinibacillus sp. NPDC093692 (assembly GCF_050280125.1). Lineage (NCBI taxonomy): Bacteria > Bacillati > Bacillota > Bacilli > Caryophanales > Bacillaceae > Lysinibacillus > Lysinibacillus sp. NPDC093692. The sequence goes on along the minus strand of NZ_JBNNUW010000003.1, from coordinate 270,003 downwards.
GTACAATACCGTCTGCACCACTTGCTATTTTCTTACTCATGATAGACGCGGCAATAAGTGGAGTGGAATCGACAGTACCTGTCACATCTCGCAACGCGTACAATTTTTTGTCAGCTGGTACAAGGTTGCCTGTTTGACCAGCAACTGCAATTTTATGTTTATTGACATTATCGATAAATTCTTGTGATGAAAGCTCTGTTTTAAAGCCACGAATCGATTCTAATTTATCGATTGTCCCACCTGTAATGCCTAGACCCTTACCACTGAATTTTGCAACAGGAATATCAAGTGCAGCAATGATCGGAGTGACAATTAGTGTAACTTTATCGCCTACACCGCCAGTTGAATGCTTATCAATTTTAAAACCTTCAATAGATGATAAATCAATAACATCTCCAGATTCTATCATTGCTTTTGTTAAATAAAATGTTTCATCATATGTCATGCCCAATAAACGGATTGCCATTAGTAGGGAACTTGCTTGATAATCAGGAATTGCACCAGTAGTGTAACCCTCTACAAAATACTGTATTTCAGCCTGAGATAGCTCTTTACCTTGCTTTTTCTTTTCAAACAGCTGTGCCATATTCATATCTATAATCCCCCTTACTTCAGATCATTCAAGAAGCTTTTACCAAACTTTGGTGCTTCTACTTTGAAGTTTTCTGCAACTGTTGCTGCGATATCTGCAAAAGTTTCACGTAGTGCTAGCTCACTACCACCATTAAAGCGTGGTGAATAAACAATTAACGGTACATATTCACGTGTATGGTCTGTCCCTGGGAATGTTGGGTCATTTCCGTGGTCCGCTGTAATGATTAGTAGATCATCTTTTGTCATTACCTCTGTAATTTCTGGTAATCGTGCATCAAATTCTTGTAGTGCGTTACCATAGCCTATAGGGTCACGACGATGCCCAAAATTCGCATCAAAGTCTACTAAGTTTAAGAAGCTTATACCATGGAAGTCACGACGTACTACCTCTGCAAATTTATCCATACCATCCGTATTATTTTTCGTACGCACTGCATCAGTAACGCCTTCACCGTTGAAAATATCAGAAATTTTCCCGATTGCGATAACGTCTAAACCTGCATCCTGTAAGACATTCATCGTTGTACGACCAAATGGTTTTAACGCATAATCATGACGATTAGAAGTACGCGCGAAGTTTCCTGGTGTACCGATAAATGGACGAGCAATAACACGACCAACTAAATATTCTGGTTGTAATGTTAGCTCACGAGCGATTTCACAAATTTTATATAATTCCTCTAATGGAATAATTTCCTCATGTGCAGCAATTTGCAAAACAGGGTCAGCAGAAGTATAGACAATAATCGCTCCTGTCTCCATATGCTCTTTGCCAAAGTCCTCGATTACTTGTGTTCCGCTTGCAGGTTGATTGCAAAGAACTTTGCGACCTGTACGTTTTTCAAGCTCTGCAATAAGCTCTGCTGGGAACCCATCCGGATATACCTTAAACGGTTTATCAATATTTAATCCCATGATTTCCCAGTGACCTGTCATCGTATCTTTACCAACAGATGCTTCTTGCATTTTTCCGTAGAATGCTTTTGGTTTGTCAGTAGCTTGTATACCTTGTAATGGTTCAATATTTGCTAAGCCGAAAGACTCCATATGTGGCATTGTAAGCCCATTCATTTTTTCAGCGATATGTCCAAGAGTATGTGAACCTACATCTCCAAAATTCGCTGCGTCTGGAGCTTCACCAATTCCAACTGAGTCCAATACAACTACATGGATTTTCTTAAATGGTTTATTCATAATTTTGCCTCCTACTCTCATGTCTCTATTTTACCAAAAAAGCTCGAAAAATAAAGGTCAGACCTCCTACTAATTTTAAGCACGTGGATGAAATTGCTTATAAACCTCTGATAGTCGGGATTTACTAATATGTGTATAAATTTGTGTTGTGGAAATATCCGCATGCCCAAGCATCTCCTGTACTGCACGTAAATCCGCACCGTTTTCCACTAAATGTGTTGCGAAGGAATGGCGTAATGTATGTGGCGTTAGTTCATGTTGGATGCCTGCTTTTAAAGCGTGCTCCTTCATTAATTTCCAACAACCTTGCCTTGTTAAACGTTTTCCTCTTTGATTAATAAAAAAAGCATCCGTTTTTGGGTACTTTCCTTGTAATTGACTCCGTGCGCCATCTAAATAAGTACTTAATGCAGAAAGCGCGCTTTTTCCAAGGGGAATGATGCGCTCCTTGCCTCCCTTACCAAAAACACGCACAAAGCCCATCGTTAGGTGAATATCAGTTAAATCCAATGCAATTAGCTCACTAATTCGCATCCCTGACCCATATAATAGTTCTAGCATTGCCACATCCCGAATGCCCTGTGGCTTGCTGCGATTTGGTGACGCTAATATAGCTTCAATTTCTTCAATCGAGAGGACATTTGGTAGCTTTTGCTCAATGATTGGCATTTCTAAATGAACTGTCGGATCTGTTTCAGCTCGCTTTTCTCGAAGTAAAAATTGGTGGAAACTACGAATAGAGGAAATATGGCGGGCAACAGTACGACTTGTCTTTCCTTGCATTCGCAACTGCTCTAAATGACGCAAAATGGTCGTCCTTTCCACTTTACGAAAATCAGACATCCCTTCCGTTTCCCGCAAAAAATTCACGTAATTTTCTAAGTCTCGGCGATAGGATGCTAATGTATTATCAGATAATTGTCGCTCTACTTGGATAAAATGGATATAATCCTCTATTGCATATTGAAATTCATTCATCATAGCGCCCCCTTAACATTCTACTATCTTCCATATTAACATGTTCAATAAACCAAATGCTTGCTCTACAAAAAAAACCTCCCTTCACGCATCGTGTAAGAGAGGTAGTCTATTTATTTTTTTAATTGATACTGTCGCAAATAACCACCTGCGGCAAAACTTGCTGAAGAGACGATCAAAACAAGTAAAGCTGTCAAAATGATTTCAAATGAAAATGAAAACTGGATGTAACCATCGGAAGCTGCAAAATCGAGCTGGATATTCACAAAATAAATAATCATTAACTGTAACGCTGTGAACATACCTGCAAAAATTAAACATTCTTTCCAATTCATACGATGGACAATATATAATATATAGCCAGCTGCACTAATCAATACGATCGTAATTAGTACTAAAATAAATGATGGCAATAACGAATATTTTTCCCCTTCAAATAAACTATTATAAAAATAAGACTGATATACTTCAGATTTTTCATTATCAAAAAGGCTGTAAGTGATGTTCTCTGAAAAACCATCTAGTGATGTATTCATATGCAGCTTTGAAAAGAACGTACATATCCAATTCCAAGTTCCCATATAAATACTGCTAAAAATTGAAACAGTTTCTGATTCTAAAACCTTTTTATCCAAACTAAAATAAATGTTTGAGAAATTAATAAGCAACCCAATAAATGTAATGGCTACAGAAAACATAGCATACTGCACATATTTTACTTGATAGCTCAATTTTTCAAAAATAGATTTATTAAAATAAGTTAAAATTGCAGCAAACCCAAATATTACAATTGATAAAATAGTCGCTGAGAAAATCATATCCAAAGCTGAATAATCCATTGACGCCTCAATCATAAATAGCCCTTTAGTTTCTACTTGACCAAGCTTTGTACTGAACTTTGATATGAAAGAGACAACTAACATCACAATAACATACACAATTGTTGAATAAACAATCCCTTGATATAAAGACCAATTTTTTTTACGTGCAAGAATACCGTAAATAACACCACCTATTGCTAAAGCAATAAAAGGAATGAGCATTAGCCCAAATAACACATTGTCCATAGATATATGTATAGAATTATTAGTAAAACCTGCGTCTAAAACAACATTCCATTCTGCTTTAACATTATGAACCACTGTCACTAAGCTTGGAAGTGAGAGTATTTTAGGTATACTTAGTTTGATACCAGACTCCTTATATATCTTATCCTCTAGCTCTGAAGGGTCACTCATAATTGCTTTAACGATTGCTGATTGTTCATGATCTAAATCAGCCGTTACTACATCTAGAAAGCTATTTTTCGCAATGAATGTAAACATAAATATTAACAAAATGGACACAACAATAGGAACAAAAAATAATGGGTTATTTTTAAAGAAATTCACTTTTTCCTTTGATGCATTCTTTAATTCTTGACCTTTTATATTCCCCATGTTTGGTACATTCACATTTTTTAACGTTTCGCTTATTACCTTATTGAATGTCGTTTTTTGCTCAACTCTTTTAATAGTTATCTCACCACATTGACTACAAAACGAGCCTGATTCTTCGTTTTTTGTGCCACAAGATAAGCAAAAATCATTCGTTGCATATGTATGTTTAAATGGCTCTTTCTCAATAACCCCATTTGTATTAGGGCAATATGTAAAATAATTAGGATGTTGCTCGTGACAATGCCTACAAGTCATTATAGTGCCCCCTGTTTCATTCCACAGCATGGACAAAATAGAGCAGATTCATGTATTTCTTCAGAACAGCTTTGGCATGATTTATACACAGTATTTGGATCAATATAAGTAGGATTCAATGTACCACAATTCCCGCAGAATTTTGCATTCTCGCCAAGTTGTTGCATGCATTTTGAACACTGTTGTGATGCCGCGTTTATATTTGTTATCTGCTTACCATATCGGTAGATTAAGCGATCCTGCGACGCAATCCCCAAAGAAATTTCTGACAATTCATCATGATTGAGTTTTTGATTTAATAATTGTAAATGAACCAATTCTCCTAATTTAACAATCAGTTCCATTCGCTTATCTTTCGCCAATCTCAAGCCATTTTTTAAATCCTTCAACTCCATTGTACTTATATCTTTCATTTCAATCATATATACACTTCCTTCACTATTTCTGTTGTTATCATCCCTAATAGTATCCATTTTTTATTATTTTTTCAATAAGTTATTCTTTATTCTTCCATTTTACATGGTATATTTATATTATATTTACAAAAAAGGAGTTTTATAATGCGCGAATGTCAGAGTTGTGGAAAACAAGTAATATCGAACGAGAAATTTTGTTTAGAATGCGGTACTAAACTCTCACCTACTCGTTCTGAAGAATCAGAAATTATAGCAAACATCCCTAAACAACAAAGCTATTTCTCTGAAACATCCCACAAAAAAGAACCTATGAGCACAACAAAAAAGGTTATCATTAGTAGTATTTTTGCTATACTAGCATTGCTAATCGGTGGGCATTTTATTATTAAAAGCCAGATAGACCCTAAAAAACAGCTAGCTGATTTGAACAATTATTTTTCTGATGAAAATTATGAAAAATTCGCCCAATCATTCCGATTTCCTGAAGATACAATCATTGATAATAAGGCATTTTATAACTATATGAAGGATCAAAATTGGACAAAAAATATTAATCCTGTGTTAGAGGAAAATTTGAATGAATATATGGAAAAAGGATATACCGAACCTGTAACAAATAAGGATGATTCGAAACTAATTACGATAAAAGAAAACAATTTCTTAATATTCTACAAAAAATATACATTTGATATTCAACCAATTGAATTAAGTGTACATACTATTAGTCCAGTTAAACTTGACACAAAATTTAAATTAGGGGAATTGGTATCTACTGATTTATCTAATGAAACAGAAAAAATTGGTAAGTTCGCCCCTGGAATTTACAATTATAGTTTAGCGTTAAAAGATGAATATTTTCAAAATGAAATTAAAGATCAGCTAATAATTTCTAATAATGAAGAGAACAAAAAGATGCTTTCAATAGATCTTGCAGATTATCAGGTACATCTTACATCTGATATTGAAGATGCAATTGTATTTATCAACGGAAAAAGTACGGAAAAAAAAGCACAAGATGTTAAGCTTTTCACTGCAAAACTAGATGATTCTGTTAAAGTACATGCTGTTAAAAAAGGACAAGACGGTCAAGAAGAGAAATCCGAAATAATAACATTAAATAATCCGCAACATCATCTTCAATTTGGCTCTATACAGACTAAACAAAGAGCTGAAGCCGAAAAAAAAGCAAATCAACAAGCATTGGATACTTTCCTTTCTGAATATGAAGACGTGGCTCGCTCCCTCTTCTATGATTTTCGTAATAACTACAAGTACGCTTTAGATAATGCTGATTTTAGTTATGTTCAGGATTATTTTTTAGAGGGTACACAAATACGAAGAGATTACAGTAAATTCGTAACGGATCATATCACATTTGATTACTATTCCTATGATTTTAAGTCTAATATGATTGACAAGGTATATGCTACGGATCCATCCACAATCATTCTTGATTCGACGGAAATTTTTGATTTTTACCTAACAGAAGATGGTACTTGGTCATACCAGCGCGAAAAACGTTACACAATGAAACTATCAAATAATAGATTACTGATTACAGACATCCAAGACCGTTCAAAAGTTATTAAAACTAAAATTTCAGATTAAAAAAACGTCCCAAAAAGTCATAAAACTTTTTGGGACGTCTTTTTTACTTTTCTTCTGATACTTCGTCGTTTTTATCATGACAGCGCCAGCAAATGCCGTGGAAAGTTAATCGATGGTCCTTTATAATAAAATTCCAACGTCTTTCAACAACGGCTTCCACATCTTCAAGTAAATCTTCCTGAATTTCATCAACCGCACCACATTCGATACAAACAAGATGATGGTGGAAATGCGCAGCTCCCTCTTGGCGTAAATCATAGCGTGAAACGCCATCGCCAAAGTTGATTTTGTCGACAATTTTGAGCTCAGTTAGTAATTCTAACGTTCTATAGACAGTCGCTAGACCAATTTCTGGTGCTTTTTCTTTTACTAAAAGGTAAACATCTTCTGCACTTAGATGGTCTTCCTCGTGCTCAAGCAGTACAGCAACTGTTGCTTCTCGCTGCGGCGTCAGCTTATAACTAGCACTATGCAACTGTTTTTTTATACGATCTATTCGGCTCTCCATGTGACGCCCCCCTAAACTCTTCCCATTATACCAAAGGAATAAATCCTATTACAAGGTAGTGAGTAGATTTCGAATTTGCTTTTGTATGTTTTTACCTGACAATCAATTATGCCTCGGCATAATTGCGTCCGGAGGCTTTGGGCCAACGTGATGTTGGTCACTCAGTCGTCACCACAGAACGTGGCGTTTTTAGACTGAGTTCCTTTATTTCAGCGAATGTCTTTTGTACCGAAAGCGTAGCGACAGGTACAGATTTTAGGACACCAGCTGAAAGAAGTTAAATTCCCGTGAATTGTATCTATTATTTAATCACATAAGAAATAACAATAAACTCAGCCACTATTATGATGAAAAATGCGAAAAAATTCAACAAAATTGTCCGACCATGTATCATTTTTCCGATTTTTCTTTTTGACCAAGCTGGTACAAGTAAATTACATAGGACTAGCAACAATATACAATAGATGAGCTGAAATGGAAACCACCAAATCGTATAAACCCAGAAAGCTTCAAGTTTTTGTAATAAAAAAACCGAGCTAAAGCCAAAAAAGGTTGCTCGTATCGCCACTGTAACACGTACTAAAACCTTCAGGAGACTATGTGTTGCAAGCAATAATATAAGAGCGATTGAAACAGCAACAGGTAACACTAAACGAAATAGAGAATGCCTGTCCCCATTTATTAAACGAGGCTCTATAAATGAAATAAAAGGCTCCGCATTCGGCCCACCAATAATATGAAATAAGATAACGCCACAAACGAAACTCACCGCAATAATAGATGCGTGATAAAATATAGACACCGTACGAGACATAAACATGCTCCTTTTCTATCAAGGTTTGTACAGCTTATGCTCGTCCGCTTCTATTATGCAAAAGATTATTATCTTATTGTGCTGCAAGCCAAAGTACTGCAAACGCTGTCTTAGCATCGTATATACGCTCATCTGCAACCATTTGCCTCGCCTCTTCCAACGAAACTTCTACTAATTCGACAAATTCATCCTCATCTAGATCTGCTTTGTTTTCAATTGTATATAAATCTTTTGCTACAAATAGATGGATGATCTCATCTGCGAAGCCCGGGGATGTTGCAAACGCTTGTAAATACGTTAAGCTTTGTGCACCGTAACCTGTTTCTTCCTCCAGTTCACGTCGCGCCGTCACAATCGGCTCCTCACCAGGTTCAAGCTTACCAGCTGGAATTTCAACAATTGAACGTTCTAAAGCTTTGCGATATTGCTCCACTAATACTAACTTTCCTTCATCGGTAACAGCAATAACTGCCACCGCACCAGGATGTTTAATAATCTCCCTTTTTGCAACATTACCATTCGGTAAAGTGACATCGTCAACTTGAAATTTCACAATTTTCCCGTCATAAATGGATGTAGTCTTTGTCGTTTTTTCTTCAAACTTTTTCATTGACTATAACCTCGCTTGTTCTTCAGATATGTTCATTGTACCATTACAAGTAGAGAAATCGAAGGAGGGCATTAGTATGAAAAAAAGACAGCTTGGCTCAAGTGAATTGTTTATTTCAGAGATTAGTTTAGGGGGCATGTCTCTTTCGACAGATAAGATAAAGGCTGCTAAAATCGTCGATATGGCATTAGATGCAGGCATTAATTACATCGATACAGCCGATTTATATGATTTTGGGGCAAATGAAGAAATGATCGGCGCTATTTTAGGAAAGCGTCGTCAAGATGTACTAGTCGCGACGAAAGTGGGTAATCGATGGACAGAAGGTGTAGAAGGTTGGCATTGGGATGCATCTCCGTCCTATATAAAGGAGGCTTTACACGCTAGCTTAAAACGTCTAGGTACTGACTATATTGATGTTTACCAGTTACATGGCGGTACTATAGAGGACGATTGGGATGGAATTATCGACACTTTTGAAGATTTGAAAAAGGATGGATTAATTCGAGAATATGGTATTTCCTCTATTCGACCAAATGTACTAAAGCGTTTTTTACCAGCAAGCTCTGCAAAAAGTGTCATGATGCAATATAGTGCTTTAGATCGTCGTCCAGAGGAATGGCTCGACTTTATCGCAAAAGAAGGGGCTTCCGTTGTAACGCGTGGGACTGTTGCAAAGGGGTTACTAACGAATAGTTGGAAAGAACGTTTACAGCGTGTCAATGGCTTTAACACTTACACAGCGGACGAATTAACTGCAACATTAACAGGTTTAGCTTCACATTATGACGATTTACATGCACTAGCAATCGCTTCTAATCTAAAGGAATCTACTATCGCCTCAACAGTAATCGGTGCAAGCTCACAAGAACAGCTGGCGCAAACACTAGCTGCCTATGAAAAAATTGATTCGATAACAGATTTTAAAGCTATCAAAGAGCTAACGAAAGCCGAACAATATATGGATCACCGATGAAAAAATGGCTTATCTTAATCGTATTTTTAGTAGTACTTGCGATTTCCTCTAGTATGACCTATGAACAACAGTCTATTATTCCTGAATTAGAGCAGATATTAGCAAATAAGCCGTTTGAAAAGCAATTATCTGTTTTAAAAATTCCTTATTGGGATACAGTTGTTTCCGTTGAAGAGCGTGGTTACTTTAAGTTTGTAGAATTTTTAATTCGGAAATTCACGCATTTTGCTGGATTCGGCTGCATCGCACTTGGCATTTACTTTGCATGGGGAAAGCGTCGATTTGCCGCAGGAATCGCTATTGCCGGGACAGCTATTATTGCAACGCTTGATGAGCTACGTCAAAGCTTCACACCCGGACGCACGATGAGCGGACAGGATGTTATTTTGGATACCGCTGGAGCAGTTGTATTTGTTGGGATTGTCGTGTTGATGAGGAAGATATTTAATAGACAAAGGGCGCGTTAAAAGCACCCTTTGCCTTTTAATTGATATTATTAGAATCTCCAGAAATATAGTTTTTCAGATTCTGAATATAACGTTGCACCTGCTTTTTGTAATACTTTATGGGAGGCAATATTATTTTTATCAGTGTCAGCAATCACATACTTAACATGAGATTGACTAAGTAACCAATCTTTCATCACCCTAACAGTTTCCGTCATGTATCCCTTTCCCTGATACTGTGGAAATGTATAATATCCGATTACGACTTCACCTTGCTCATTCGGTAGACCTTTTAACATAATGCCACCAACGATACAGTTTTTTTCTTTCGATACGATTACCCAATTCGTGTACCAAATATAATTTTCTTCATCTTCTAATACTTTTGATAGTCTAAACTTCAAAGCTTGTCTTAATTCTTCATCAAGAAAAACTTCATTACTACTCACTGACAACTCTATTTCCAATGTCTTTTCTTCATTAATTAGTAAATCTAAATACTTTGCGTTCAATGGGATTACTCTTAATTTTTTCGTGCTTAATTCAATCATTTTTTCTCTCCTATCTTAGATTTATCTAAAACTATTAAGAGATATATGTATTGGCAGCGTCTCCCGTTTTTTATTTTTTAAATAATTTTTGAACTAATCACCATATAGTGGGTTGATTTCAACCTTTGGTGATTATTTCTAATTTTATCAATAAATCAATAATATAGTAATAATAATTTATCTCTAAAATTGAGCAAGGAGGATAATTATTCCGATAAAAACATAAATAATTCCGATAAATCTTCGAATCTTTCCGATAAAACATAAAAACAGTGAATCCGCATGCATTTGGATTCACTGTTTCTCTTTAGAATTTCGAGCCTTTATCGCCGTATTCGTTTAGTAGTTCTTCAAACGATTTGTTTTTTTCGCGTTGCTTGCGCTCAAAGGCTAGCTTTGCTTGGCGCTCTTCTTCAGCGGCTTGTTCTTTCACTGTTAAATCTTGCTTTGCAGCTTTTAATTTGGCTAGTACGTCACCGCCTAGTTGATCGGCTAATGTCACTGCCTCCTGCTTTGGTAGACTAGCTGTTACGCTACTATCCACGCGTTGCTGCTGTTTTCGTTTTTTCCCCATTACTTTCACCTTCTTATTCACTTCAAGGGCGCTTGACAATTGTTGCTACGCCTTGCCCACCGCCGATACATAGTGTTGCCAGACCTGTTTTAACATCACGCTTTTCCATCTCATGTAAAAGCGTTACTAAAATACGTGCTCCACTTGCACCAATTGGATGACCAAGTGCAATTGCTCCCCCGTTCACATTTAGTTTATCATGATTAAAGCCTAGTTCGCGATCTACAGCAATCGATTGAGCTGCAAAAGCTTCATTCGCTTCAATTAAATCTATATTATCTAATGTCACATCAGCCTTTGCTAATGCTTTCTTTACTGCCGTTACTGGACCTGTTCCCATAATAGCTGGGTCAACACCTGCGCTTGCATTTGCTGTAATTAGTGCCATTGGTCGAATGCCTAGCTCTTCCGCTTTTTCTTTCGACATGACAACGACTGCCGCTGCGCCATCGTTAATGCCTGATGCATTTGCAGCTGTCACAGAACCATCCTTCTTAAAGGCAGGACGTAGTTTAGATAGAGACTCAGCTGTAACGCCTTGACGCGGGAATTCATCCTTATCAAAAACAATAGGATCACCCTTGCGCTGAGGAATTTCAACCGCTATGATTTCATCGCTAAACTTTCCTGCTGTAATTGCCGCTTCTGCACGCTGTTGTGAACGTGCTGCAAAGGCGTCTTGTTCCTCACGAGAAATCTCATAGACATCACATAAATTTTCAGCTGTAACGCCCATATGGTAGTCATTAAAGGCACACCATAATCCGTCATGAATCATCGTATCGACTACTTTTTGATCCCCCATGCGGAAGCCTTCTCGTGCATTTTTTAATACATACGGTGCTTGGCTCATATTTTCAAAGCCACCTGCAACGACAATATCCGCATCCCCTGCTAAAATGGCTTGCGTCGCTAAGTGAACAGCTTTTAGTCCTGAGCCACAAACTTTATTAATCGTTAATGCAGATACTTCATGTGGTAAACCTGCTGCAATTGCTGCTTGACGAGCTGGATTTTGTCCAAGCCCAGCTGATAAGACATTCCCCATAATGACCTCGTCAACTTTTTCACCTGCTACACCAGCACGTGCTAATGCTTCTTTAATAACTATGCTCCCTAATTTTGTCGCTGGTACATCCTTTAATGTTCCTTGGAATGAACCAATAGCTGTACGTACTGCACTTACTATTACTACCTCATTTGTCATAAACATTCTCCCCTTTTCCCCGTTCAAAAATGAACACTGCATGCATATGCTACTAGCAGATATATCTATTTTAACAAATATTTTGACGATTTTCGATAATAGAAATAATCGCAGTTTTGCCAAAGATATTGTAAAATGTTGACGTGTTTTAAACAATCTCAGTTGGGAACATTACAATTAAGCAAAGTGCATACATACGTAAGATGTCATTTGTATGCCTAGACAACAAAAGAAACAGGACGTGGAGGTGTTAATAATGAAAAAGAAAATGCTTTTATTTTCAGGTATAACGACGACGCTTGCCGCAGCAGCAACAGGTCTGTTTGGCTTCGCGCTCTCCAATAAATTAATGTTCATTAAGCAAAAGGATCCTGAATTTGTTCGTGAACGGGAAACGACTGCAAAACGTTTTGACGAAGCTTGGTACAATAAAAATTTAAAATGTGAATTAAATATTGACTCTCCAAATGGATATACGATTCGCGGTATTATGTTTCAACCTTTGGAAACAAATAATACCATCATTATTTGCCATGGCGTAACGGAAAATAAAATTAACTCCGTCAAATACGCTCGACTTTTTGAACGACTTGGTTACAATTCCGTTATTTTTGACCATCGTAGGCATGGGGAAACTGGTGGGAAAACGACTAGCTACGGCTATTATGAAAAAAATGACCTTGACGCAGTTGTTAAAACTATCCAGGCGATGATTGGTGAAGACGCTCTTCTTGGTATTCATGGTGAATCGATGGGTGCCGCAACAATGCTCCTATATGCAGGAACTGTAGAGGACGGTGCAGATTTCTATATTTCTGATTGTGCGTTCTCTGATTTTTCAATGCTGTTAAAACAAATTGCGAAGACCGAATTTAAATACGGTTCGATTATTCCAATTCGTTTTGCCGATTTCTTCGTCCGCTTGCGAGACGGTTATTCCTTTAAAAGTGTGACTCCTTCTGAAGCTGTAACAAATATTAAAAAGCCAGTACTCTTTATCCATAGTATTCCTGATACATTTATCCCAGCTTCCATGTCACTGGATTTATACAATAAAAAAACTGGACCTAAGAAACTACAGCTATTTGATAATGGTGCTCATGCACAATCCTTTAATGAAAATATGGCTGAATATGAGGATTTAATCCATGATTTTTTAGAAAACTTCATCTACCAAAAAATTAATCGTGATTCTTCTTCGTCCAATGTCATTCCATTTCATTTTTGAAAGAAGCTACGAAAAAAGGCAGAAATGTTGATATAACAACTTTTCTGCCTTTCATTTTATTCTGCAAAAACGATATGCCATTCATCACGTTTTGCTAAAAATTCTTTAGCTAACGCTTGCGCACCCTCTAGACTATGGCTAGCGGCCCATCCGCATTGCACTTCATTGCACGCTGGGACTGCAGTGGCCTTAGTTACATCTGTAAATGTTTTTTCTAAAATATTCAATAAGTCTTCGTAATCATTGTGATTGATTAGTGATACATAAAAGCCCGTTTGGCATCCCATTGGACTGAAATCAACAATGTGGTCAGAGTAATTGCGGATAATGTCTGCCGATAAATGCTCTAAGGAATGTAATGCAGGCATTTGCATATGCTCTTTATTAGGCTGTTTAAAACGAATATCATATTTGTACACTTCATCGCCATTTTTTCCTGTTTTAACACCTGCTAAACGTACATATGGCGCTTTTACTTTCGTATGGTCTAAATCAAAGCTTTCAACATTTGTTTTTTCTTTCTGCAATGCACACAACTCCTTTAAATAGAATATTTCCATTATAACGAGTTTTCCTATAGAATTATATGTTTTTTACAAATTATTTATATTATTCACAAAAATCGATTTAATCCGAAGATTTGTCTCTGAAATAATTAAAAAAGCAACTGGCCCAGGCTTGGACTAGTTGCTTTTTAAAAATTCCAATTATTTTTGGAATTTATTCATTTGTGACATCATTTGGCGTACTTGCTTTTCAGACGGCGTACGACCCATCTGCGCCATCATCATACGAATCATTTGTTCGTTAATCGGTGGGTTTTCTTTTAAATATTTCATCATAGCTTGACGAGCTAAAAAGAACCCAAGTGCCGCGCCCGCTGCTAATGCGATAATTACAATAATAATCCAGCCCCATGTAGGCATACAACCAACCTCCTCCACTACAATATATACCGAGAAAAAAAACTCTCCACGCTCCATTATACACCAAATATTAGCGTGTTACTATATATTGTAGTGAAATTTCCTAATGCATTGTATACTTCATTGGCTTTAGCCACCCACACTCATTATCTTGTTTATTAAATGCAATAAAGCGTTCGCTCATCTTTGCAAGCATTTGGAATAGATCCAAATCAAGCATCCGTGAACCCTCACAATAGACACAAATTTTGCGTTCCACTAAATAAATAGCCATTTTTCCTTTTATAGGATGTTCTAAAAATAATGCATTACGAGCTCTCTCTAAATGTGCATACTTGGAATCTAGTTGCGCCTCTAGCATCGTAGCTATCTCATCAAAGCGAACGGTTTCACATATATATGCAAGTTCTTTTAAGGATTTCTCGTTAGCGTCTTCACAGCCTTGCATCATCTCTAACAACTTACGCTCTCTGCCAAAAATAAACGTTAAATGCTCTTCTTTTATTTTATATATGGAATAGGTTCTCACTAGAAATCCTCCTTCGCTCATTTCTTTTTTATAAGTATAGCTCATCCAAACTCTTTAATTTGTCAAAAGAAGGAGGCATTCATCTTCTATTTTTGTCGAAAACTTTCTACTTTCAGTTCTATTAATTACATTATGGCTAATTGCATTTTCGCTTTTTTTTATAGTACTTAGAATACTCTCAGCCTCAAGACCTAGAGTAAAATCAATTTCCAGTCCGTTTTAGCAAAGCGCGCTAATAGGTAATATAAAGGTATCAACGAAAGGAGCTAAAACATATGAGAAAATTTTTTCTACTAATAGGAGGCTTTATCGCAGGATGTGTTGCACTTGCTTTAACTGGACCGCTTGCAGGGCTACTATTTTCAGGATTGTTTGTAGCACTCGGTATGCACTTCTACACTGCGAGTAAATCGACATTCGGCAAAATCTTATGGGTTACAGTAGGTCTGATAGGTGTTCTATCAGCAATATCTAATATCCCAGCAATGATTGGTTTAGGAGCAATCGCTGTCATCTACGTTATCTATAAAAAATGGAACAACGAAGATGTAAAAATCCCAACAATTGAAGCTAAAGAAGAAGATCCGTTTACAAACTTTGAAAAAGAATGGTCTAACTTAACAAAATAAAAGGAGCGAATTTACATGAACTTATTTCAACGTTTTAAATATACAATAGAGGCAGACTTGCATCATTTATTTGATAAGAAAGAACAAAAAAATCCAATTGCAATGTTAAACCAATACATTCGTGAAGCAGAAAAACAAACAGAGCAAACTGGAAAATTATTAGAGCGTCAAGGTCAATTAAAGGAAAAACTAGAGCAGGAATTTAAGCAAAATGCAGATTTACTAGCTAAACGTGAAGCTCAACTTCAATTAGCGAATACTAGCGGTGAGCAAGATCTAATCGATTTTGCTACTGATGAAGTAGCTGCATACACAGCACGTAACAATATATTACAAACTAGTATTGAAGCAAGCACACGTGAATACTTCGAGCTTGAACGCAAATTTGAAACGATGAAACACAAAATTAAAGATATGAAAGTACGTCAATTACAGCTTATGGGCAAAGAAAACGTCACACGCGCTCATCATCAAATGGACGGTATGATTGCTAAAAACAATAAAACCAACTTTGAAGATTTAGAATCATATATCGATAAACTTGCTTACCAAATCGACAAAGATCATGAAGTAACATCTTTCGAAACTCGTCTTGCACAGCTTGAAAAAAATGTCGCAGAAGATAACGCACCACTGCTAATTGAAAATAAATAACATGTTATAATAAAAAGAAATGCGCCGTATTTAGAGGCGCATTCTTTCACGTTTTGAAATAGAGGGACCCATTCCCTCTCTTATACTCTTAGTAGAAAGAAGGGTGACCCTCTTGCAAAATTTCACAACTAATAAGCTCACTTTTTGGGTACTATGCTTCTTTTTACTCGTTTTTGTCGAGCTCACAATTTTTAATAATGGTGGCGCCTTTTGTCTATTGATTGGAGTAGGGCTTCTTTATTTAAGTTTCTCGAAAAAAAATCGTTTCTTTAAATGGACAGGAATTTTCTTTATCTCGATCGCACTCTTTACGATGTGGAGTTTACGCTTATTTATCGTCATTATTCTTTTATATATGCTCTATCAATACTTGCAAAGAGAAAACACGGCCAAAGTTATTGGTGCGGAGCTTTTCGAAAAGCTTCCCGCTACAAAAAGTGAATTATTCGGTACATTCCCTGCACCAGTAGAAGCTTATAAATGGCAAGATGTCCAAATACAACGACTTGCAGGCGACATTACGATTGACACAACACAAACAATTTTACCTACCGGCACAAGTATTATTACGATTCGACAAGGCATTGGTAAGGTACAAATTTATATCCCATATGAAATACCATTCCGCTTACACTATACAACATTGTTTGGTGAATTAAAGTGCCTACATGTTGGTCCACAACGTATACTCAATGAAAGTGTAAGTTTCTCAGATGGAAACCCTGAGGATGCAAAGCGTACCCTTGTTATACATGTTGCAACATGGCTTGGGGACTTGGAGGTGCTACGTAAATGATTGCTTTTATCTCAAGGATATTTACCCTACTTTTTATATTGATGAGTGCTGCATTCGGTCTCCTTGTCGTTGTTTGGGGCGAGCCAAACGAGAAAACATGGGAGCCCTTATGGCAACAGAATTACAATAATATTCCACTCGGTGGTTTTATTGTCGTCATTCTTTTTGCACTTAGTTTACTGATTGCCAGCTGGATTAGTATGACTGCCCGTGCTAGAGAAGCTCAGGCGACCCGTATCGTGAAACAGTTAGTTGAACCTGATTTTGTTTTACCTAAAAAACAACCTTTACCAAAACCCTTGAAGAAAGCTTTAGTTCAAACAAGTGAGTTAATTGATACGCAACGAAAAAGCTTGCAGCGCTTATCCAATGAACGTGCAGAAGCTAATGATAAAATTATTCAAGAGCGAATTATTGCTGAGCGTCAACGTCTTGCTCGCGAGCTCCATGATTCAGTATCACAGCAATTATTCGCAGCTTCGATGTTACTTTCCGCCTTAACCGAAACCGATGAAAATGCTACGAGCTTAAAGCAGGTCGAAAAAATTGTGCAACAGGCACAGCTTGAAATGCGTGCATTATTATTACACTTACGCCCTGTTGCTCTGCATAATAAAACGCTGGCACAAGGTCTAGAGGAACTTATAATTGAGCTGCAGCAAAAAGTATTTTTTCATATTGAATATGAACTTGAGGAAATGGCGTTATCCAAAGCGGAAGAGGATCATTTATTCCGCATTGCACAGGAAGCGTTATCGAATACGCTACGGCATGCCAAAGCAAGTGAAGTTGAATTATTGCTCGTTGCCCGCGATGATTTAGCAATTTTACGTATTCAGGACAATGGCCTCGGCTTTGATGTCGAAGCCGATAAATCTACTTCTTATGGTCTACAAAACATTGCTGAACGCGCTGTGGAGATAGGCTGTATGTACAAAATTGTGTCAGTACCTGGGGAAGGTACAATTGTAGAGGTGAAAATCCCTTTACAAAAGGAGGTTGAAGTAAATGATTCAAGTGTTAATAGTGGATGACCACGAAATGGTGCGTATCGGTGTATCTGCCTATTTGTCAGCACAACCAGATATCACTGTAGTAGGTGAAGCTGAAAATGGTAAAGAGGCAGTGGAACGCGCTCTCGCCTTGCGTCCAGATATTATTTTAATGGACAATGTGATGCCAGTCATGACAGGAGCTGAGGCGACAGCTGAAATTTTAGCAGCATGGCCAGAAGCAAAAATTATGATGGTGACAAGTTTTTTAGATGATGACAAAGTCTATCCTGCATTAGAGGCTGGTGCAGTCAGCTATATTTTAAAAACGTCAAATGCGAAACAAATCGCCGAAGCCATTCGTAAAACGATGGGTGGCGAAACTGTTTTAGAGCCAGAAGTAACATCAAAAATGATGCATCGCATGCGCCATGGCTCTAGTACCCCACTGTATGAGCAACTTACCGATCGTGAAATGGAAGTATTATTGCTCATGGCAAAGGGCAAAGCGAATCAGGAAATCGCCAATGAACTATTCATTGCATTAAAAACTGTAAAAACACATGTCAGCAATATTTTAGCGAAACTCGATGTTCAAGATCGCACGCAAGCAGTTGTCTACGCTTTTCAAAACGGGCTTGCAAAGTGAGTTTTTCCAAAAAAATACGAAACTGCATTCTATCTATGCCGTTTCGTATTTTTTAAATATGCCTCGATAATCACGTCCGAAGGTTTTAGGCCAACAAATGTTTTTTGTGTGAAAGCGAAGCGACAGCAACAGCACGATGTTGGGCAACTTTTTGCAAGCCTCTCAGTCATTGCACAGATGTCAGCTTCTTTGATTTAGTGGACTATTGTTGATGGGCTAACATTGGAGGAAGTTCCAAAGCCTTTTACTACTTTGTTGCCATACTTCTAATTCATTGTGCAACTATTTGATTTCTTTAATGAAATCTTCTAAACGCGAAAAAATACCGCAACACTCAGTGGAGATTTAACCCTTACTGAGTATTGCGGTATTTATTAAATTATAGAGCTTTAACCTTCGCTACAACATTTTCTACTGTGAATCCGTATTTTTCCATTACTAATTCACCTGGTGCAGAAGCGCCGAACTTGTCAATTGCAAGAACGTCTCCTTCAAAACCAGTGTATTTATGCCAGCCGAATGATGCGCCCATTTCGATTGCTAAACGTTTTGTCACAGCTTTTGGAAGAACAGATTCTTTGTAAGCTGCGTCTTGTTTTTCGAAGCGATCCATAGATGGCATTGAAACAACTGCCACATCCATGCCTTCAGCTTTTAGTGCTTTTTGTGCTTCAACTGCAAGTGAAACCTCAGAGCCAGTTGCAATTAAAATGGCATCTGCCACTTCTTTTGTAGCAGGAGATACTGTATAAGCACCTTTCGTAACACCTTCACGTACTGTATCAATAGATGCATCAAGAACAGGTAAGTTTTGACGAGATAATACTAAAACAGTTGGTGTTTTTTCAGATGCTACTGCTAGCTCCCATGCAACTGCTGATTCATTTGCATCAGCTGGACGAACAACAGATAAATTAGGCATTGCACGTAAAGATGCAAGGTGTTCGATTGGTTCGTGCGTTGGACCATCTTCCCCTACAGCAATTGAGTCATGTGTAAATACATAAGTAACAGGAAGACCCATTAATGCAGAAAGACGTACAGCTGGACGAACATAATCAGAGAATACGAAGAATGTACCACCGAATACGTTTAGACCACCGTGAAGTGCCATACCGTTCATAGCAGCACCCATTGCAAATTCACGTACACCGAACCAAATATTACGGCCAGCATAATCATCTGCAGAGAAATCTCCAGCGTCTTTCATCGTAGTTTTGTTTGACCCAGCAAGGTCAGCTGAACCACCGAAGAATGATGGTGTTTTCTTCGCAATTGCATTGATTGCATCTCCAGAAGAAGAACGAGTTGCTACTGACTTACCTGCTTCATAAACTGGTAATTCTGAAGCGAAATCTTCCGGTAATTGACCATTCATTGCGTTTTCAAACTGCGCTGCTAATTCTGGGAACTCTTGCTTATATGCTTCAAACTTAGCATTCCAAGCTTCTTCAGGTTGTGCTCCTTGAACTTCAGCAGCTGCTGCGAATGTATCATAGGCTTCAGCAGGAATTTGGAATGGCTCGTGAGCCCATTCATAAGCCGCTTTTGTTAAAACTACCTCATCTTGACCAAGTGGTGCACCGTGAGAAGCAGCTTTACCTGATTTGTTTGGTGAACCAAAACCGATAACTGTTTTCACTTCGATAAGTGTTGGCATGCCAGTTGATTTTTTAGCTTCTTCGATAGCTGCGTTAATTGCTTCAACATCTGTACCATCAGCAACTTTTAAATAGTTCCAGCCATAAGACTCAAAACGCTTTTGGACATTTTCTGAGAATGATTTTTCTAAATCACCATCTAAAGAAATATCGTTTGAATCGTATAATACGATTAACTTTTCAAGCTTTAAGTGACCTGCTAAAGAGATAGCTTCAGCTGCTACACCTTCCATTAAATCGCCATCGCCACAAAGTGCAAATGTATAGTGATCAACGATGTCATGTCCAGGTTTATTGTAAGTAGCTGCTAAATGGCGTTCAGCCATTGCCATACCAACTGTCATAGCAATACCTTGACCTAGAGGACCTGTTGTTGCCTCTACCCCTACAGTATGACCATATTCAGGATGTCCTGGAGTTAATGAATCCCATTGACGGAAGTTTTGAATTTCTTCCATTGGTAAACCGTAGCCCCCAAGGTGAAGTAGGCTGTATAGAAGCATAGAGCCATGACCTGCAGAAAGTACAAAACGATCGCGGTTATACCATTTTGGATTAGCCGGATTATGGCGAAGTTGTTTTGTCCAAAGCGTATAAGCCATTGGCGCTGCCCCCATCGGTAAACCTGGGTGACCTGAGTTTGCTTTTTCAATTGCATCGATTGACAATGTTCGGATAGCATTAATCGCTAGTTGATCCGCATGTTGAGTCATTATTTTGTGACATCCTTTCTCGTCCTATATATTGTTCTTATACAGTTTAGTCAACATTGCTTCAGAAAACAATGCTTTTGTTATACTATTAACGTTTTGTTACATACTTTATCTTTATTCAGTAGAAATATTTATTTTAAATATACTATTTTCACAGAAGTTAAACCGTATAAGACTAACTGAATAAAGATAATGCCTCCGGCGGATATCACGGATTTTGAAAGGAATTAATTGTGCTAGCACAATTCAAAATCCAGACGCAATTACGCCGAGGCGTAATTGATTTAAATGTGACACATTAATTTAGAAATTTATTTTTTTCGCTTGTTTAACTTTTTCTGGTGTTACATCATTTCCTTCAGCATCTACCACTTTTACGTTTTCAATTGTATCACGCATTGTTGCTCTAAATGTATCTAGATATTCCTTACGAAGCGCTGTTCGTTCTTTAGCTTCTGCCTCTGTTAAAGTACCATTTTTAGACTTAGCAGAAAGTTCATTGATTCGGTTAATTTTTTCTTTTGATAACATAATTACACACCTTTCAATACATATCTTAATGAATATGGTATGCAAAGTATAGCATGTTTCCCCTTAAAATGCAGTTATACCAACCTTTCTAGTATCCTTATATTTTAGAAATAAATACCATAAATTGCATGACTTTAAGGAACTACAAGTGTATAACTAATTTATATGGTTCCAAATATCATTTAATTTATGCTTGGGGGAGAATGAAATGTTTATCAAAACTAACAGACTATTAATAAGAGAATTCGAAGTTCAAGATTGGCAAGCTGTCTATGAATATACTTCAAATCCAACTGTGATGAAGTATATTCCAGAGGGCGTTTTTAATGAGGAACAAGCAAAAAAGTTTGTTTCAGAAAATAGCGGTGAAAAAGCAAAACACTTCCCTATTATTTTACTAAGTGAAAGTATAGTTATTGGTCATATTGTTTTCCATCAATACTTTGGTGATCATACGTACGAAATTGGCTGGGTATTGAATCCGAGCTATTACAACAATGGATACGCATCTGAAGCTGCAAGAGCTGTACTGGACTACGGATTTAAAGAAATGAAACTGCATAGAATTATTGCTACTTGCCAGCCGGAAAATATCCCATCCTATAAAGTGATGGAGAAAATCGGGATGAGACGCGAGGGTTATTTTAAAAAATGTATACCACACAAAGATGAGTGGTGGGATGAATACTACTATGCTGTCTTAGATGAAGAGTGGGTATAAGATATACTTTCACTATAGTGCTGTTCTAAATCTTCGTTTTAAAATAGATGGGAGAATTATATGAAAAAGACCGCTATATTATTGTACCCCCAATTTAGTGAATATGAATTGAGTGTAGCATTATCTATTTTAATGCAAGGAGATAAACCCATTGTTACTGTTGGGTTAAACAATGAAAAAATCAAAGGGGAATCTGGTTTATCTTGTATAGTCGATACACAAATAAGTGAAGTTAATCTTGACGAAATCGATAGCTTATTGCTACCAGGCTCTATGGATATAGCTTTACTAATAAATGAGCAAGAATTAATTGATTTTATTGGTAATGCGCATGCCAAAGGAGCAACCATCGCAAGTATTTCTAGCTCTCCAACTCTTTTAGCGAAAGCCGGAGTATTAAAAAACAGAAAGTATACTGTTGGATTGCCGCTAGAAGGTATTAAAAAATTAGAATTCTTCGATCTTAATCATTTTTCTGAAGACCTAGTTGTACAAGATGGTAACATCATAACTGCAAGAGGTAGAGGTTTTATACAATTTGGTATTACTGTGGGCAAAGCCCTACATCTCTCTTTTGATGAAAATTGGTACAGAGAATAAAGAAAAAGCTCTAAATGATATGAAAGATTACTACAATAAAAGATGGAAAGTTTCTAGAGAATATTGAGCAAGAGAGGTAGAAATGGCTACTTCTCTTATTTTATTTCCAAAATGTCCAATCTGTTGGACATTCTTTCGCT